>JAXDAH010000076.1:0-10860 GCA_034679905.1 Methanomicrobiales archaeon
GCGCCGTTCGGCTACGGCGGTACCGCGGGAATGTCGTTCGATATGGCCAAGTGGCTGGTGATCGCGTTCGTCATCCCGGCAATAATAGCGCTGCTCTTGTAGAGCTGGTCGGCTCTCTTTTTTGGTAACCGCGTCCGGCAGGAAGGGGCGCATATGCACGCCGGTCCCCCTGCAGAACAGCTCTCGATATCGGGCATGCGAAGGCCCGCGTCAGCGGGCCCGCAGCCTGCATGCCGATCCCGCTCCGGGACCCACAGGTGCGCGATCTTCAGCGGTCTGCCGCAGGCTCCCGTACCGAAGCGTCGTCGTGCCAGCGTGGCCGCCCGGCACTCCCGCGCTCTCTACAGGATCTGCATACGGGTGGGAACAGGCTCATGTGAGGTCATCCTCGCCATCGAGCGGCCCGTTGGCCGTGCTGTCAGTTCTCTTCGGCATCGCTGAATATTCCCCGGCGGTCGCCTCCCGCGGGGGGGTTTCAGCCGAGAATCTCGCCCGCACCTCATCGGCAAGAGGGCCTCCAGCCAGGATGAGGAGGTTGTCGCCCGCCTCCAGCACCGTGCTGCCGTTGGGGACGAACCGCTCGGACTTCTTCTCCATCAGGATGATCAGGGCGCCCGGGGGCAGCCCCAGGTCGACGATCTGCTTCCCGGCCACGGCGGCGCCCGGTGGCACGGTGAGCTCGATCAGTTCGCTGGGGGCGTCGCTCTCCGGCGCGATATCCATCGCCAGTCCGCGGGTGCTGCGGAGCGGTGCCGCGACGTCCAGCCACTGGGCGACCAGGGGGATGGAGGTGCCGTGCAGCAGCGCCGATATGAGGACGATGAAGAAGACCAGGTTGAAGATGATATCAGCCTGGGGGACGCCGGCGAGGAGCGGGAACGTCGCCAGCACGATCGGGACGGCGCCCCGCAGCCCCACCCAGGATACCATGACCTTCTCCCGCATGTCCATCCGCCAGGGGAGGAGGCAGAGGAGCACGGCGACCGGGCGGGCGATGAAGATCAGGAAGAGGGCGATCAGGATCCCCGGGACGATCAGGGGCAGGAGGTGCGAGGGGAAGACCAGCAGGCCCAGGGTCAGGAAGAGCGTGATCTGCATCAGCCAGGCGATACCCTCGTGGAAGCGGATCAGGCTGTTCTTGTGGACAAAGGTGCTGTTGCCCAGGACCAGTCCGCAGATGTAGACTGCGATGAATCCGCTCCCCCCCAGCGCCGCCGTCACGCCGTAGGTCAGCAGCACCATGGTGAGGGTGAGCACCGGGTAGAGCCCCTCGAACTCGAGTTTGAGGCGGTTGATCAGGTGCACCGTCAGCCACCCCATCCCGTAGCCGAACAGCCCGCCGGCCGCCATCTGCTGGATGAAGAGCGGTACCAGGGTGAGCGCGGACCGCTCGGGGATCAGGATGAGCGAGATGACGCCGACGGTGAGGAAGATCGCCATCGGGTCGTTGCTCCCGGACTCGAGCTCGAGCAAGGGGCGCAGGATACCCTTCATGCTCGCCCGTCGGGTCCGCAGGATCGAGAAGACCGCCGCGGCGTCGGTCGAGGAGACGACGGCGGCCAGGAGAAGCCCCTCCAGCGGGGAGAAACCCAGCACCAGGGTCGCGAACGCCCCGAGCAGGAACGCTGTCAGGAGGACGCCGACGGTGGCGAGCACCGCGCCGCGGACGAGCACCGGGCGGACCTCGGACCAGCGGGTGTCGATACCGCCGGAGAAGAGGATGTAGGCGAGCGCGACGACGCCGATCGACTGGGCGATGAAGGGATCGTCGAAGTAGATGCCCCCCGGCCCCTCGGAACCCGCCAGCATGCCGACCAGGAGGAAGATCAGCAGGGCGGGAACGCCGAGCCACTCGGAGATCTTGTTGGCGAAGATGCTGATGAGGACGAGGGCGGCTGCGCCGGCAAGGATGATCTCGATTGCTACCATAACTGTTGACCTGCACTATTCTGGAAGGGCGGGGCGGGGGATTGGCCCGCGGGGTCGCTCATGCTGCGATGGATCATCTATTTTATTGCCCTCAAATCTAAAAAAAGCTGCCCTTGAGGGTGAGGATCCGCAGATCTGCGGACTGAGCGGGATCTACTGGAGCGAATGCAATTGTCAAGGAACGCGGCAGGGCGTCATTGCTATCCCGCTGCACCGGCCGTGGTATCGGCACGATCCCATGCCATATCCATCGATGCTGCAGGCATTCCTGCATCTCATGCGATCGTGTCCCAAGCGGCCCCGATCGGGAGAATCCCTGCCCGGTGAGCCATGCGTTTATGGGCTGGCAATGGGTTGCTGAAGAGTGCGATAGCGGTGACGCCACCCCGTTAGCCGGGAGAGGTAAACGATAGCCTGGCGTTTTCAGGATTCGCAGGGTGCCACAAACCTATATTCACTGTGGGCGATAATTCAAGTGTATGCATCATGCAGAGTGATTCCATTGTATTTCGCGGCAACCTGCGGCAACTGCTGGGGAACGTGGAAAGCGGCGAGATGATCCCCAAATTGCAGGCATCGCACGCCCCCATGTGCAAATTTTTCACGGCCTACTACGTGATAAACGGAATACGGCACGTGGTCCCCCTGGTGCACGGCCCCACGGGCTGCCCGCTTTATATGTCCGACTTTGTCAGGACGCGGGAGTGCTGCGAGATCCGCGGCGTTCCCCTCGAACCCACCGCCTGCACCTCCCTCGACGAGAGCAACGTCATCTACGGCGGCGAGGGAAAACTCCTGGAAGCGGTGAAGGAGGCGTACGCGAAGTATCGCCCCGACCTCATCGTCATCCTCTCCTGCTGCTGCTCCGGGATCATCGGCGACGACGTCGAGAACATCGCCCGCGAGGCGGAGAGGACGGTCGGCTGCCGGGTGCTGGCGCTCCGCAGTGAGGGGTTCGGCGGCGACTTCCGGAGCGGCTACGAGGACGCGTTCCGGCTCATCATGGATCTCATGGAGCCCCCGAAGACGACGATGAAGGGGACGGTCAATATCCTGGGGGCCCGCTGGGGACCCACCCCGACAGAGTTCGACTGGGACCTGGACGAGGTAGAGCGGCTTCTTTCCGAGGTCGGGATCAGAATAAACGCCGTCATCGCGGGCGGCTGCACCGTCGAGCAGATCAAACATGCCCGCGAGGTGGAGCTGAACGCCTCGTGGTGCTACGACTGGGGGCAGAAGCTGGGCGACCGGATGCAGGAACGGTTCGGCATCCCCTACAGCCGCACGGGGCAGCCCTACGGGCTGGAGGCGACACGGGAGTGGCTCCTCGGGATCGCAGGACCCCTGGGCCTGGAGAAGCGGGCGCTGGAGGTGATCGAGCGGGAGACCCGGGCGGTGGAGGCGGATCTGGCCTACCTCAAAGGCGCCCTCGAGGGAAAGACCGCCGTCATCGAGATATCGGAGTTCCCGGGACCGATCCGTGCCCTCTCGCTCGCCCGGATGGCGGAGGAGTTCGGCGCCCGCCCGGTCGTGGTCAACGTCCATCCCTACACGATCAAGGAGCGGATGCCCAGCATCCAGTACATCCTTGAGACGGGCGTCAACCCGGAGGTCATCCTCACCAGGGGGCTCTTCCACCTGGGCAGCTTCCGCTCGTCGAAAGAGACCGAGGAGGAGCTGGAGGCGATCGTGCAGGGGTACGACGACGTCGTCTTCTTCGGGAACTCCGGGCGGTTCCCCCCCTGCCCGGTGGTGAACCTGACGCTCATGAACCCGGGGTTCCAGCCCCAGTACGGCTTCCGGGGAATCCGGAACATCGCCGCCCTGGTGCGGCAGGCGCTCGAGAATAAAGATCTACCGCGATCGCGCCTCTTTCGGGGAATGCTCTATGGAACACGGACGAAGTAGACGGAAGACGCCGGAGCCGGAGAAGTGCCGGGACCCGTACCTCCGCTGCGCCTTCCATGGCGCTGCCCAGACGGCGCTCGGCGTCGCCGGCTCCGCCCTGCTCGCCCATTCGCCGCAGGGATGCGAGTACCTGGTGAACAACGCCTTTGCATGGCAGGCGTGCGACTACATGGAGGTAATAACGCTCTGCACCAAGCTCTGCGTGGACGAGATCGTGCACGGCGGGGAGGAGCTCCTCGAACGCACCATCCTCGAGGCAAAGGACCTCCCCATCTCCGCCCTTTTCGTGCTCAGCGCCTGCGGCCCGGAGATCGTCGGCGACGACATCGTCGCGGTCTGCGAGACCCTGCAGCCCGAATTGAAGTTCAGGCTCATCCCGATCGAGTGCGCCGGCTTCCGGGGGTCGCAGTACGACGGCATCGATATCGCCCTGGACGCGATGCTGAAGCATCTCGTGAACAGGAGCGGCGAGAAGATCCCGAACTCCGTCTGCCTCATCGCCCCCCACGCGAATGCCAATCCGACCTGGATCGCCGATCTGGACTGGGTGAAAGGGGTTCTCGCACAGATGGGCATCCGTGTCGTCGCCACGCTCACGCACCGCACCCCGCTCGCCGAGCTGGAGCATGCGGCGTCTGCGGAGGCGTCGCTCCTGCTGAGCCACGACGCCGGGCAGAAGGCGGCGGATCACCTCTCCGCGGCCCATGGCATCGAGCAGGTCTGCGGAGGGATTCCGCTCCCCATCGGTATGACCAACACGGAGCGCTGGCTGACGGCGCTGGGGGAGCGGTTCGATGCGCAGAAGACGGCGGAGAGCATGGTCGTGGAGGGCGAACGGATGGCGATGGCGACGTGCCGCCGCAAGTGGCCGATGGCCCGGTTCTTCTACCGCACACCGGCTGCCATCGTGGCGGATGCCACCGTGGGGATCCCGCTTGTGCGGTTCGTCACCGAGGACATGGAGATGACGCCGGATCTCGTCGCCCTCTACACCTCGCAGCGCTCCGTCCGCGACCTGCTGGAGCGGGAACTGGACGATCTCGATCTTGCCCCGACGGTCGTGTACGGCACGGACGTGTACAGGACGCGGCAGGCGTTAGCGGAGACAAAACCGAAGGTCGTCTTCGGTAGCACGATCGAACGGCACGCGAGCGAGGGGCTGGGTGTGTCGCATGTCGTCGAGGTGGTGAAGATGATGCGCCAGTTCCGGATGATCGACCGGGAGTACTTCGGGTATACCGGCATCCTGGACCTCTTCGAGTGCGTCCAGAACGAGTGGACGATGGCATGGCGTTCGAGAGAGAAGAGATACGAGGCAAGGTGGTGAATGGATGAAACAGATCGCGATATACGGCAAGGGGGGCATCGGCAAGAGCACGATCGCCTCGAACCTGTCGGCGGCCCTGAACGAGATGGGGCAGACGGTGATGCAGGTGGGCTGCGATCCCAAGAGAGACTCGACCCGGATCCTGGCCGGGGGGCGGTTCATCCCCGCGGTCCTGGAGGAGCACCGCGAGAAGCTGCGGGTCGGGAAGGACGAGTATGCCATCGACCTCGACCGCATCGTCTACCGATCGCCGGGCGGGATCTACCTGGTCGAGGCCGGCGGGCCGGAGCCGGGGGTCGGCTGCGCCGGACGCGGCGTGCTGACCGCGCTGCAGATCTTAAAAGACCTCGATGCATTCGAGACCTACGGAATCGACGTGGCGATCTACGACGTGCTCGGGGACGTCGTCTGCGGGGGGTTCTCGATGCCGATCCGCGAGGGGTTCGCACGGGAGATCTACCTGGTCTGCTCCGGCGGGTTCATGAGCATCTACGCCGCGAACAATATCGCCCGGGCCGTGCAGCGCCTGGGCCTGCGGGGCGATACCGGGCTCGCGGGGATCGTCTGCAACAGCAACGGCGACGAGGCGCTAGAGCGCGCCGTGATCCCGGCATTTGCACAGAGGCTGGGGACCGCGTTCGTCCAGTTCGTCCCCCGGAGTCCGGTGATCCAGGCCGGCGAGATGGAGGGGCGGGCTGTCGTGGAGTACGCTCCCGACTCCCGCGAAGCGGAGATCTTCCGGAACCTTGCACGGGCGATCCTGGCGAACGACACACGGGTGATTCCGACCCCTATAGCCGAGCTCGCCGAGCTGGAGACGATGTACCGGGAGCACCTCGTGAAGAAGTGAGAGCTGCCTATCCCGGAATACCGCTTGCCGGTTGCGACATCAATGGTCAGGGAGGTTCGAACCGCTTCCCCTATTTCCATTCCCGGGTATATCTCGAACCGCCACCTGACGCCGTTGTGGCCTCACCCTGCGGCTCCATCCTGCAAGCAGCCACGAATACCATCTCAGCGATTCCTGAAAAAATAGAGGGTATCGTCTTAACATGGCACCCGCTGGAAGGGTATAGGATTACTGCCAAGGTACGTTAACGTGTCAGCGTCTTCATCGTAGTCGAAATTCATCCGGTTGATTTCGCCAGGATATCTGGGATTCGCAAGAGAAACTGTAACAACACCTGTGGTATGATCTTGAGACCAGGTTATTCTTCCCGACACGGTTCCTTCGGTGTACCAGCCGGTTCCACCCGATTCCAATTCCAGGAGAATCACACCTACGCCGCCTTTGTCAACCTCCAATTGCCAGCATCCGACAACGGCCGGGGGCTCAGGCGTGGGTACCGCAGTAGGCACCGTGGTCGGCACGGTTGTAGGAATCGTCGTCAGAACGGCAAGAGGAGCGAGGGTTGCGTTCATGGTCAGGTTCATGCCGCTCTGGATCTCAACGGTGGTCGACCATGGAACATACGTATGATACCGGAGTTCGAGTGTATGCGATCCGCTGGCCACATCGGGAATACTGCAGGGGGTAGTTCCCCGATATACCCTATCCAGGTATACCTCGGATCCGGGCGGAGTCGAAGAAATTTCAAGCGATCCAGACGCTGGTTCCGCGGGCGATCGGGATCCAGGCGCTATCGTGCACCCGGCTGCAAGAACGAGTAGCGGAATCACGACCCACAATACCCATTGCCTATACATGATAAGGGGAATAATTTTACCCGCGATAAGTATTGTGAATGTACATTTGCCAGCTGTTATAGGTGCACCTTGGTATGCACGGGCCTAAGGTCGTCGACATGGTCGCAGCGTTTCGTATATATCCTCTCGCATAATTCCTCCGGGTTATATATCGAAAATGCAACCCCTGTTGATTTTAACCCATATGTACACCATATTCGATCTCTTAGCGGACGTCGATCTCTTCGTAGGTAATGTACTGGTTTCCATCGCTAAGGGAGACCGGGCAGCAACGGACGGTTTTCTCCGCGCCGTTCTTGCACTGCACCCGGAAGGTCCGGGAGGGAATCTCTCCGCTGCCCGACTGTTCGAGGTCTGCCTTCCAGTCCGCGATCGCGGCCTGTCGGTACTCGGCGTCCGGGAAGGCCCGCTCGAACCACTCTGTTTCGGTGGGGATATCCGCCAGGGTATACCCGAAGCGTTCGGTGAACGTCCGGTTGATCAGGGAGTACCGGCCATCGCTCGCAAGGATGGCGGTAGGGACCGGGGAGAGATCGAGCACTTCCTGCAACCGTTGCTCGCCGCGGCGGAGCCGGTCCTCAGTCTGCCGCCGGGCAATGGCGATGGAGGCCTGGCGGAGGAAGGACTCGATGGCCTGCTTATCTTCGAGTACCTCACCCGGCGACAGAAATATCTTGACAGAGCCGAATAAGCGGTCCTCCCAGACCAGGAAGGTGAGATTGATCTTTCCTAGATTCCATGTAGAACGCATCTCTTCGCAGATCTCTTCGGGAATCTGCCGAAAGAAGATATCCCCATATAATGACAACTTTCCCAGACCCGGTTCCGGGTCCAAGACGTACTCCTGGATACCCCGAGTCAGCAGAGCCAGGGGATTCCCTCCCTGAGGATGCGATAATACCTTGCTGATGGGAAATGTTATACCAACCGGCTCCCGTCCCAGCAGCCGGGCCAGACCATCCCGGAAGCCCTTATCCTGCGCCGCCCGCACGGTGAACTCTCCCTTGACTTCGTCGTATGCCGCCACGAAAATTCGGGGGTTCGGCACGAGCTCGGCTATCTTTTCCGTAATATACACGAAGATATCCTGATCGGCGGGCATATCCACGAGTTCCATCGCTGTTTTTGCGAGGAACTCCATATTGCGGACGTAGCGTTTCCGCTCGGTGATATCTTCGAGCACGAGCGTACACCCTTTCTCGCCGTCCTCGAAGGTGGTCGGGATCACCTGCAGCTGGTAGAAGAGATTCTTGCCCTCCTCCTGGTACCGGAGGTCGGTAATGATCTGCTCTTTCTCCAGGCTCTCGATGATAGAGAGCGCTTCTGGTGTGGAGACGACGGGCAGGTTCGCGGCGGCCAGGGTATAGCCCACCAGGTCCTCCTTGGTCCTTTTCGCCAGTTTGCAGCACTGGTCGTTGACCTGGACGATCCGGTTGGCACTGTCCAGCACCAGGACCAGGTTTTTCGTGAAGCAGAGAAACGCCGACAGCGGCACCCGCTGCGCCCGGTAGTAGACTTTGGCCGAGCCGAACGCTTTCAACTCCACCTGACCGTTCACCCGCAAGAGGTCCAGCTGCCGGGCGGCGGTATTGCGGCTGATCCCGGTTGTCCGGGCGATGTCGGCAATCGTCATCCCTCGGGAGCGGTACTTGAGGGCTTTCAGGATGCGGGCGGCGGTCTCCAGCTCTTGTGGCATGTTCAGTATTCAATCAAATACTCTGCCATAAACCTTTGCAAGATACTACGATAGAACATAGGGGAGATCGCGGCATAGGACCCCATCTTCTGAGATAATCCCGCACTTTTCTTATCCCGGCCAAGACCTGACGGGCAGGGAAACCGTTTACTTGCCGCCATTTTTCGCCGTTTCCGTATACCGCTGATAGAGATATGTTCCCGCCGCCATTCCCGCAGGAAATATGCCAATCGGGAATAGTCCCACAGAGAAGATACCAATCGAGAATATACCGATGGAAAAGATCCCGATGGAAAAAATTCCCGCAGCAAAGAGACCTGCCGCGAAATTACCTGCTGCGAAGATTCCAAGTGCGAAATTACCTGCAGCCAGATATCCTGCTGCGAATTGCCCCGCTGAAAGCACCGGAACGGCCGATATTGTCTGGTTGCCTGTCAGGATCAGTACGAGGGCTATGAGTAACAACCCGATGGCAATGCCGCCCCATAACCAGCCTGCCCATCTATTCTCATGCATACGATCCCTCATTTTTCCAATCGATTCCAAATTTACCGCTCGATAGTCGCCAAGGACCGTACGTGCCGTCCATTTATATATTGTTTGGTGTGGTTCCAGGCGCCCGTATCGGCAATTGCCCGACGATGAAGGCGGCCATGGGCCGGGAAACAGGGTCCTTTAACAGGTCCCCTTAGCGTTCTTTGTGGATCGGATAGGGGAGAAGCGAAACGCATGCGACATGAGAGGGGGGTGTCTTTTCGAGATATATCACCCCGCACCGCGTCTCAGAGGCGGAGACTGCAGGCGTAGACGGGAAGACCTTCCAGAGGATCTGGAGGCGGATTCGAGAGAAGAGGGATATCAACCGCACAACGAAGGCCGTAGAGCGGCTGGTGGTCTATCCGGGAGAGCCTGGTCGAAGGCGAGACGGGGGAGGCATGCGAAGGACAAACAATGACTATTCTCTTCATTTCCCCAGCTCTTCCCTCCGTGAGGGAGAGGGGACGATCACCTTTTTCACATCATAGAGTAAAGTTCCTTCAGCTTCGGGTATATTCTCTCCCGAACGGAATAGCATGGCAGTATCCCCCGGCACACCCAAAGACACCATCCGTCAAACCCCGGATGATAAGAGAGGAAATTATTCTTCTGCGGAAGTGGAACGGATCGTTCAGGAGCGGATGGCAATCCTGGAGAAAGAAAACTCGGCGCTTCACCAGGAAATTGCATCCCTGAAAGGGGCAGACACCGAACGCCAGCAGGCAGTGGAAGCATTACAGGAGAGTGAAACGAAGTATCGACAACTCTTCGAATCCATGGGAGAAGGATTCGTCATTCAGGAGATGGTCTATGACGATGCAGGAAGACCGGTCGACTTTATTGTCCTGGATATAAATCCCGCCTACGAGAGAGCGACCGGTGTCACCCACGATCAGGTAGTCGGGCGGCGGATCACCGGGATCCTCCCCTATGTGGAGCCGGTCTGGTTCGAGCGCTACGATGAGGTGGTGCGGAAGCAGCGGCCGGTGCGCTTTGAGGAGTACAATGCGGGGCTCGACAAGTGGTATGGCATCTTTGCCTACCCCCTGCAAGAGAAGCACCGATTTGCTGTCATCATTGCGGATATCACCGAGCGCAAGCGGGGGGAGGAAGCTCTTAAGAGGAGTGAAGCTCTCTATCGCGCCATTGCGCAACATCTACCCAATGCCGGTGTGTATGTCTTCGACCGCGACCTGCGGTTTCTCGTAGTAGAGGGGCAAGGGTTAGCCTTGCCCCTTGGGTTTGCCGATAATAGTCTGGAAGGGAAAACGGTTCGGGATCTAGATGAGCATACGCGAGAGATCGTAGAATCCCGGTATCGCAGGGTTCTGGCGGGTGAGTCTTTCCAATATGAAACGGATTACCAGGGTCGGATAATCCGTACCGACTATGTCCCGATTTTCGACGAGCAGGGTACCGTCGTGTTAGGGATGGCGCTCCCGGTTGACGTTACCGAGCAGAGAAGGGCTGAAGAGGAATTACGGAAGGGCGAAGAGAAGTTCTCCCTCATCTTCGAACATGCTCCCTATCCCATGGCTCTCGCCGAGATGCCCGATGCCCGGTTCGTCACGATCAACAAGGCATATGAGAACTTGTTTGGAGTATCTAAAGAGGACGTCGCCGGGAAGACCAGCACTGAAGCGCGTCTGTACAGCGATGTTCAACGTCGGCAAGAGCGAATCACCCGTCTTCAGCAGGAGGGATCGCTCAGCAGAGAGGAGATAACCCTGCGGACGAAATCGGGGACGTCGATCAC
>JAXDAH010000077.1:0-26403 GCA_034679905.1 Methanomicrobiales archaeon
GGTTGGGGGCGGGACGACAGCCCATTATACTATCGACGCCACGATCGTCGGTGGGTACGTCGCTCTGAGAGCAATCTCGCGATCGGGCGGCGCTGAGGCCCGTGCGGGAGCGGGGCAGCCACGGTACGGCCGTGCCATTCTGCCCGCTGCAGGTCTGTGGCAGTGGCGGAGAGTCTCCTGCCCTCCCGCGCAGTGCGAGCGGCCGGGAGTGCTTCGGGAACAGGGGAGGCCTCATCGTATGCAGGAGGGAGGCGTGGTGAAGGATGACAAGGGCCATCCTCTCCAGGCGTCCCGGCGGAGAGGGGATGATAAAGGGAAGGCATAGGTCGGGCTATCCTGTGGGGTAGGGCGCATCCCTTCTGGACCCTCCTCCCCTCTATTGCGACAGGGTAAGGCCTCTAGATTCAGCGGGGCGGCGTCCAGGCGGGACCCTTCCCAGGATATCGACGTGTCGTGCAGGTATGCACCTGAATCCTCCGCAATCCGCCGCGAAGGCAGTTGGCAGTGTGCCCTCCCGCACGATGGTCCCGTCTTGGACCTTCCGGCCGCCGTCGTGACCGCCGCAATCCCGCGGCGGGATGAGAAGGGAGAGTAGAACGTGCAACGCGGGCTCTTTACGGGAAATAAGGGGATATGGCCCGCGAACCTGGCACGTTCTCTCTCCTGCCGTTCTGCATTGGCATCCACATCTGCATGGCAGCAGTGCGAAGTATACCTGCATGCCATCTACGCGTATCATATGCGCAAAACGATTCTGGCTGACAAAAAATTATTTTAAAGCACGCTCTAGCGTTATTTGCCCCTGTGGGGCGGGTGTCTGTCATGCCTGAGATCGAGAAACTGACACAAGCGGGAGATGTCGGGGGTCTGATCCAGATCCTCGCGTCTGGAGACGTGTATCGAGGATTGAAAGCCGTGTATGCGCTCGGTTCAATCGGAGAGCAGGCCGTGGATCCCCTGCTGGGAGTTCTGAAGGACGGCCACCGCGATATCCGCTGGGGGGCGGCGATGGCGCTTGCCCGGATCGGGTCGCCGGCGCTGGATGCCCTGATCGGTACGCTCCAGGTCCAGGATCCCCAGGTGCGCAATCCGACAATATGGGCCATCTCGGAGATCGGAGATGCAAAGGCGGTGCAGCCTCTCGTACAGTGTCTGCAGGGTGAGACGTCGGAGACCTGCCGTGCGCTGACGGCGGCTGCCCTGCTGAAGCTCGGGGACCCGGAGGGAGTTCGCGAAGTCCAGCGGCAGTTCGAGAAGCATGGAGAAGAGTTCATCGGCTACGTGATGGAAGCCTATGAGGGGAGCTGAAACCCCTCCCGTCAACCTATCTTATCCTTCTGCCAGGCTCCGAGCGAACCGTCGTGCAGGTGACCTCGTCTGCTCTGCTGCGCTGGCGTCTCTTCTAAAGGATTGAATATTGCTGTTGTCCCTCTCGACGGGCGGATCGATCGGACTGAAGATACCGCCAGGAATGCGGGGAACACCGGGATTGACGCTTCTAGCCCTCCCGATGCAGCATGCCCGCATAGATGCACTGGCCATAGGAGATGCAGCCATCCCCCAGGGGGTATTCGGCGTTGATGACGAGTGTCAGCCCTTCCCCGGCGAGTTCTCCCGCGATGGCCGTCCGGATCGTCTCGTTATACGCCACCCCGCCGCTCAGAACAATCTTTTCGATCCCGCTCTGCTCCGAGGCATGGACCGCCAGCCCGGCGATCCCCCGCGCGAGATTGAACTGGACCGAGGCGGCGATGTCCGCCACCGCTCTGCCTCTCTCGACCGAAGTCAGCCCGGCGGTGCGCTGGAAGCGGCGGAGGCCCTCCGCGAGGATGGTCCGCGTATCCAGTACCTCGCAGCTTTCGGACTGGCGGTACTCGAGCGGCCAGGGCTCGGGGTGCCCGCGGTATGCCGCGGCCTCGAGCCGCATCGCCGGCTCGCCGTCGTAGGTGCGCTCGCGGCAGATCCCGAGCAGGGCGGCGGCGGCGTCCAGCACCCGCCCGCTGCTGCTCGTCCAGGCGACGCGGACGCCCCTCTCCACCTGTCGCTCCAGCACCCCCAGCTCCACGTCGCTCCAGCCCCGGGTCCCGAGCAGTTCCAGCGTCTCGCTGCCGGGCAGGATGCCGTAGAGCATCCGCTCCGGGAAGCGCGTGGCCAGGTCGCCGCCCGGCATCGGCACCGACTCCAGATGGGCGACGCGCTCGAGGTGCGGGACCGCTCCCGCGAATATCTCGCCACCCCAGACCCGTCCGTCGTCTCCATAGCCGACCCCGTCGATGGTGATGCCGTTGCAGGGCTCTATCGTCGCGGCTGCGACATGCGCCCGGTGGTGCTGCACTGCCACCAGATCGGCACCGAATTCCCCGGCGAGCGATGCGGCGTAGCGCGTGGAGAGGAACGCCGGGTGGAGGTCGTGGGCGATGGTGTCGTAGCGGGCCCCGATCAGATCCCGCAGCTTCTCCTCGGTCTCCTGCAGGTACGCCATGGTCGGGGGATTCCGCACGTGCCCGATGTGCGGGGAGGTGATGCAGAACCCGTCTTTGTAGAGAGAGATGTTCGAGTTCAGTTCGGGCCCCACCCCCAGGATCTGGCGGCGCCCGAGGTCGATCCGCCGGCGCTTTGGGGCGTAGCCGCGGGAGAGGCGGATGATGTAGCCGTCCCGTACCACGGAGTCGTCGCAGCGGTTGAGGATCTCGCGGTCGTGCACCAGGAAGAAGTCCACGTCTTTCCCGAGACTGCGGACTGCCGTCCCGATCTCGGTGATCATCGGGTAACCGGGCATGTTGGCGCTGGTCATGATCAGCAGCGGGTGCTCGAGACGGGTGAAGAGGAGGTGGTGGAGCCCAGTGTAGGGGAGCATGCAGCCGAGGGTGTGCAGGTTGCTGATAGCGGAATGGGCGAGGGGATCGCGTTTTTTCAGCACCACGATCGGTCGCTCGGGGCTTGTTAAGGCCTCCCGCTCTTCCGGGGAGACGATGGCCAGGGCATCGAGCGCCTCCGGCTTCGACATGATCGCGAAGGGCTGCTCTGTTCGTCCCAGCCTTCGCTTCAGCTCGCCCGCGGACTCCTCGATACAGGCGATGTGGAAGCCACCCATCCCGCGCACAGCGACGATCCGCCCGCTGTCCAGGAGCCGGGCAGCCTCGAGGATGGGATCCGGGGTTCCGACGGGGCTGCCGCTGGCATCGAGGAGAGCCAGCTGCGGGCCGCAGGCGGCACAGGCGATGGTCTGGGCGTGGTGCCGGCGGCATGCCGGATCCTGGTACTCGAGCCGGCACGCAGGGCACATGGGAAACGCCGCCATGGAGGTCCGTTCGCGGTCGTAGGGTATATCCCGGACGATGCTGTAGCGAGGGCCGCAGTTGACGCAGGAGGTCGCCCAGTAGTTCTCGTACCGCCCGCCCTCCTGCAGGATGTCCTCTAGGCACTCCGCGCAGATGGCGACGTCCGGCGGGATGAATCCCGAGAGCGATCCCGTTCCGCTCGGCAGGATCTCGAACGCGGCAGGCGCCACGCCGTTCACCGCGTGAACCTCGACGCTGTCGATCCGCGAGAGAGGCGGGCCCCGGCGGATACGGTCGAGGAACTCTTCGAACCGATCCCCGTAGGCGACGATCTCGACCTCGCTCCCCAGGTTCTTCACGCTACCGCGGATGCCGAGCTGCAACGCCTGTGCGTATACAAAAGGACGGAACCCGACACCCTGTACAATGCCCCGGACAAGGATCTTTCCACTGGAACGCATCGGAAAATTCTGAAAAAATTTATTGAGTCTCAACACCTTATAATAATTGGGGTTTTGCTTGACGGGCCATATCAGGATAGTGAACGATCCGGTGGAGATGATTCCGCTGCTGGTCTGCTTCAATAACACGATGTACAAGGAGATCTTTGAGCGCCTGAACCGGAACTGGCTGACCGAGGAAGAACTGACCGCGCAGTGGGACCCGGCGACCGTCTCGGACTGTCTTGCGATACTCAAGAAAGGGAACTTGATCGAAGAGCAGTGGAGGATGCCATCGCCCGGCCAGAAACCGGCCCGGGAGTACAGGACCACCTACAGCCGGTTCCGGGCGAACTTCCAGTGCAACATGCACGATCTCGCCGATCTGCTCCACATCGCCATCTCCACGGACGAGTGCCTGCGCATGGTCGTCGAGCAGATCGAGCAGGAGATACAGAGCGGCAACACCTCCATTAACGACCTCTCCCGAAAATTCGGCGTGAGTCCGGTCTTTGTGAGGGGTCTGGCCAAGCGCATCCCTCACTTCGACGTGAAAGGGCAGGGAATGGTGCTCCTTGAGAGAACCCGTTGAAGACCCTCTGTACGTGATCTTACGCAGCAAGAGTGAAGCGACCCGTTTCCAGATACTGGTGGAGATCGCCGAGAACCAGCCGGCCGTCCGTCAGCAGGAGATCGCCCAGAAGCTCGGGGTGACCCCGCAGGCCGTATCCGAATACATCCGCGAGCTGGTGGAGGAGGGGATGGTCAGCGCGCACGGGCGGGGGCGCTACGAGGTCACCCGGAAGGGGATCGAGTGGGTTCTCGGCAGTGCCGAGGTGCTCGAGACCTACGCCCGCCATATCCGGCGGGACATCATCCACCAGATCGCCGTATGGACGGCGATCGCCGCCGAACCGCTGCGGCAGGGGGACACGGTGGGCGTGTACATGCAGGACGGGCTGCTCTATGCCAGCACGCAGCCCCGCGCCGCCATGGGGATCGCCACCATGGCCGCCGAGAAGGGCCAGGACCTGGGCATCGCGCAGCTCTCGGGCATCATCGACCACCGCGAGGGTGCTGTCCACGTCTGCAAGGTGCCCCGGGTGGAGCGCGGGGGTTCGAGGAAGGTTGATAAGGGATTGCTCCGCACGGTGCTCGACCGCGTCGCCGTGGTCGGCGCGGTCGGTCTGGAGGCGCAGGTAGCCATCCGGATCCTGGGGCGGGAGCCGGATATGTTCTTCGGAGCGCGGGAGGGCATCATCGAGGCGGCATTCCACGGCATGGAATGCGCCATCGTTATCGTGGACGAGGAGTTCACGGATTTCTTAAAACGACTCGAGGCGACCGGCCTCGCCTATACCATATACGATCTGACAGCAGCATGAGAATCATTGTCCAGCCCCACAGGGGGAAGTACAGGCTCCTTCTTTTGAACGGGAGACGGTTGGAGGCGGTGGGGCAGGTCGAGATCGTCGGGACCCAGAAAGGGAACCGCCCGAAGAACTACCAGCTGAAGAAGCCCGGGAAACGGCAGTTCAAGCAGACGCCGACAAAAGACCTGATCAACACCCTGCGGCAGGGGGTGGTGCAGCTCACCCGCCCGGATCCCGAGTTCGAACGCTTCTTAAAGGACCTGCAGATCACCTACAGCTTCGTCGCCGCCTGCCGCATGTGCCTCTTCGAGGAGCGGTTCACCCCGCTCGACGAGGATACCCGGTACATCTACTGCCGCGAGCCGATCTGTCTGGACTGCGCCCGGCGGGAGATCCGCCGCGAGGTCGGCTACCTGGGACGGTTCGGCACCAAGTCCCTCGCCTACATCGAGCAGCTCTTGAAGACCTACCGCGATCTCGACCGCGTCCTGGCTGCCGTCCAGCCGGAGGAACTGGACCTCTCCCACACCCTCTTCGACCGCCTGGAGGCCCATGTCGTGCAGGAGACGTCCCGCATCGAGGACCTCGCCCTTCCCGCCGCGTTTGCCGAGGCATCCGGCGTGGAGTCGCTGATGCCTGTACAGCAGCTCGCCGTCGACGCGGGTCTGCTGCGGGGGCGGCACCTTCTCGTGGTCTCGGCGACGGCGAGCGGGAAGACGTTCATCGGCGAGATGGCGGGGCTGAAGAACTACATGGAGGGGCGGGGGCGCATGCTCTTTCTAGTGCCCCTGGTAGCGCTCGCCAACCAGAAGTACCAGCGGTTCCGCGAGCGCTACGGGAAGATCGCCAGAGTCGCCCTGCACACGGGCGTGAGCCGGCTCAACCTCCCCGAGACTCGTTCGGTGGGGGAGCGGGACATCGGCGCCCCCATCGTCATCGCCACCTATGAGGGCATCGACCACCTGCTTCGGTGCGGGCGGGAGATCCGGAATATCGGCACGGTGGTGATCGACGAGGTGCAGATGCTCGAGGACCCGGACCGTGGCCATCGCCTGGACGGGCTGATCGCCCGGCTGAAGCACCTCGCCCCCCAGGCGCAGTTCCTCTACCTCTCCGCGACCATCGGGGCCCCGCACCTCCTCGCCCGCAAGCTCCGCTGCGACCTGGTGACCTATGCCGACCGCCCGGTGCCGCTGGAGCGGCACCTCCTCTTCGTGGAGCGGGCGCAGAAGCTCAAGTACATCCGCCAGATGGTGGAGGCGGAGTACGCCCAGGTCTCCACAAAGGGCTACCGCGGCCAGACGATCGTCTTCACCAACGCCCGGGCCCGCTGCCATACCCTGGCGGATGCGCTCGGGAAGCGGGCGGCCGCCTACCACGCGGGTCTCACCTCCAAAGAGCGCAAGGAGGTGGAGGAGAAGTTCGAGAGCGGCAAGCTCGCCGCCGTGGTGACGACCGCCGCGCTTGCCGCGGGCGTGGACTTTCCCGCATCGCAGGTGATCTTCGACGCGCTCGCGATGGGCATCGAGTGGCTCTCGGTGCAGGAGTTCCACCAGATGAGCGGGCGGTCGGGGAGACCCCTCTTCCACGACCTCGGGAAGGTGGTCATCCTGGCCGAACCCGGCGGCTCCTACTCCCGCACCGCCCCGTATACCGAGGAGGAGGTGGCGATCAAGCTGCTCAAGGGCGAGATGGAGGAGGTGGCCCCGACCTACGATCTCGAACAGAGCTCCGAAGAGTTCGTGGCGAATGCGGTCGTTTGCAGGGGCAGGGAGCGGGACCTTGTCCAGATGGGCGAGACGATGGTGGGGAGCCTGGAACCGGTGCTCGGTACGCTCCTCGACTACCGGCTCGTGCGGAGGCTCAACGGGCGGATCGAACTCACGGAGATGGCCCGGGTGATGGCGAGGCACTTCATCGGAGCGGAGAAGCTGCTGGAGCTCCAGCAGTTCACGCGGGAATACGACGACCCGATCCGGATCGTGGCGGAACTGGATGCGCAGGAGAGTCATGGACGACGGTAGATGCCCGCTCCCCGTGGGTTTTTAAAGTCTCGTTATCATATATAGGTTTTTTCAATCTTTCTTTTCGGTATCGGGGCTATATTCCTTTTTTATTCTAAAAAAACGATTGCGTGGCGATGGATTTTAATAAATACAGTAAAAATTCAGAAAATATTTAAATTAACAGCACAGACAAGACTTCGATAGAAAATGATACCGATTTGCATCCTCTATGCCGACGCCGTTGCCGATACCCGCCTGAAGAACATCCTCGATCTGCTCACCCGCTCCAGCATCGACAGGCAGAAGATCATCGAGCACGAGATCGACCGCGACCTGTTCATCCGCAACTTCATCCGCCACTTCGAATCCACATGCCCGGATCCCGCGTTCGTCGTGGATCGCCTGCGACGGATCGACGCAGTCGCAGAATAGAGCTGAAGAGCATCAGTGCAATCCTTTTTTCGGTCTACGGCGGTCAATCCTTCTTCGCCAGAACGACCCAGCGATCGTAGATAGGATCCCGATCGTTCTCGAAGACCTCCACCCCGTGGGACTGGCAGCACCACCCTTCGACGATCCTGGCCTCATCCTCGGTGCCGACGGTCATCAGGGTCTCCCCGGTGAGTCCGAGCAGTTCCGACACGATCTGCTCCCAGGTATCCCGGCTGTAGGCGTCGATCGCTCCGAGCATGAAGGCGGTGCCCCGCGGGACCGGATCCAGGTACCGGCTCGCCCGGGTCCCGTCCAGGCACATCGTCTCCCCGGGGAGGAGCCGTCCCGTGGCGAGGCCGAGCGATAGAAGGGCGGGATCGTTGTCGAAGGAGATCGGCTGCAGGGAGAGCGACCGCAGCACTGCCGACCCCACCCCGGACCCGCAGCAGCAGTCCAGGCAGGGCAGGCCGCCGCCACCCGTGAAGACGTCCGTCACCAGATCGCGGATCAGATCGAAGCGGTACGGCGGGAGGTCCTCGAGAGCCGGCGTCACCTGCTGCCGGATCTGGAGCGCATAGTACTCCCGCACGGCGGTGAGCCAGCTACCGCGATCCTCCTGGTAGAGGTCCCCGCCCAGGTCCTCGAACTTCTCCAGCAGCTCCAGGGTGGGGTCGCGGAAGAGGAACGAGGTCGCCCACCAGCCGTCGCCGTCGGAGAATGCGGCGGCGAGCGGGAGGTCGTCCTCCGAGAGGAGCAGCCTCCCCTCGGTCGCCGGGAGCGCAACCGCTTCCGCGGTGAAGATGGGCTCGGTGAGGTCGGCAAACGAGGGCTCCAGGAAGACAATCGCATCCAGGTCGAGGATCGCCGCCGCTCTCATAGGGTTCTCTGTATCTTCAGACCGTGCGGAGCCTTGATAATACCGTCGATCCGTGCATCCTCGTGCAGGGTGAGACTGCCGGCGAACGTGTTCCCCAGGATATGGGCGTCCCTGTCCACCTGGACGCTGCCGTCCGTCGATATATCCCCGTGCACGGCTGTCCCGGCCCCGACGGCAACCGCTTTGCTCGCCCGCAGGCTCCCGAAGATCGTGGTCTCCCGCTCGATCTGAATCGACTCCCCGCGGATGTTGCCGTGCAGCCGGCAGTTCGAGCCGATCGCCATGCTCTGGGGGACCGAGAAGATCTGCATGTTCAGGACAGATCCCGGTGGGATGCGGAGCGGGGGCTCCTTCTCCGTATCCTCTTCCCCGAAGAGCTCCTCGAGGACGGCGTCCACCTTGTCATCGCGGTCCAGGTTCAGCACCGTGATCAGGTAGAGGAGGAGGTACATGATCACCGGGATCGGGTTCCGGATCACGATCCAGCCCTTGGCCTCGAACCCCTTCTCGATGCTGACGTTGTCGCCGATGTCGAGATCCCCGCGGACGATGAGTTTGCCGTGGATCTTCACCCCTTCGCCGATGTAGGCGTCCTCCTCCACGATCACGTCGCCGAAGACCTCGCACCAGTTGTCGATCCGCACGTCGCCGCCGGAGAGGATGTTGCCGTTGATCGTGCAGAACTCACAGATGACGATGTCGGCCCCCTGCAGTCCATAGTCGATCTTGCAGCGGTCGCCGATCACCAGGTCGCGGTCGGTCTTGAGCGTATGCTCCTGCAGCTCGGTTCGATCCGGGAGATAGCAGTGCGAAATCCAGGTCGAGACATCCAGATCCATCGTGCGTTCAACCGTGGCTATTGTGAGCGGGAGCCAGCCCGTACTTAAGTACTTCGTGCGAATGAATAAATAAACTCCTATATTGTTCCTACGGGCGTATTTGCCCGCTCGAACTGCAGATATCGAGCCTTGCAGCCGGATGGCTACCGGGATCTGCGGCCTGTGCGCCTGCAGCCGTCACATCGATCCCGCTGCCGGCGAGCTTCAGCGGCGGTACTCCGCCCGCCCATCGGAGTGGGCCTGAACGGTATGGCCGATCTGGCCCGACATCCGCTCCTCCCGGATCCGCCTCCGTGCCTCGATCGTGGCCCGTTTGGAGGCGCGTTCCTCCTCGCGATTGGCTGTTCTCCGCTCCGCTTCCGTCGGGTGCGCCGGCGGGTCGACGAGCTCGAACTCGGGGAGCTCGTCCAGGTCGGAGACGTCGATGACGGGAATGCCGTCGAACGCCACGCCGCCGTCTCCTGCCGCCGCCTGCTGCAGGGCGGCGGCATCACCCTCCAGATACCCCTCCAGGCCTTCTTCTTCCACGGCTCCTTTTCTGAAGAAGGAGAGGAGCCTCCGGACGAAGTGCATCATCCTGTCAGGTATGCGCGGCGCAGATATTTAAGTGCATGCGGCTCAGGCTCCGTCGAAACCCCCATCGAGGTTGACAGAGGTATTCTCAGGAGAATGGTCTCGCCCCGCCCCCTCGTTCGTGCGATAGTGGTTTCTACTCGATATCCGCCATCCGGGGCCTATCGCACGGATCCCCTCACTACGGGGAGAGGAGTATCGGACGATCGATGGAAGATCTGCAGGATAGATGCAAAAATGCGCCGCAGGACTTTCCTGCAGAGCGTGCGCTTCAGGCTCCGTACTTCTTCGCCCGGTCTATCAGGTCCAGGGCGATCGGCAGAATAGCGGCGCCCGTGATGCGGTGCAGTCCTCCCTGGGCGCAGGCGATCTCGTCGAACTGCCGCACGGCATCCACCCGCACGCCCTCGCCGCGGATGGCGATGGGGACCGGGTCGGCGCTGTGATTCTTGATCGAACAGGGCGTGCTGTGGTCGGCACAGACGACGAGCAGGGCGTCTTCCCGCCCGAGCAGGGATTCGAGGGCGCCGTCCATCCTCTCGATGAAATCCCGCTTCCCTTCCGCATCGCCGTCGTGCCCCGCCTCGTCCGCCCCCTTGATGTTCAAGAGCACGAAATCCTTCCTCTCCAGTTCGCGGAGACATGCCGAGACCTTCCCGGCGAGGTTGGTGTTCGCCGAGCCGGTGGTGCCCGGGACCTGGACGTGCTCGAGGCCCACCACCTTCCCGATGCCGGTGATGAGGGTGGCGGCGGAGATGACGCTTCCCGTCAGATTGTAGCGTTCGGCGAAGGGCTCGAAGTGCCCCATCTCCCCCCCGCCCCGGATCAGCACGATGTCCGCCCGGGGAAGCCCGCCCTTCTCCCGCTCGCGGTTGAGGGGGTGCTCCTTCAGGATCCGGCAGGACTGCCGCACGAACGCTTCGGCCACCTGCGCTGTCCTGGCATCCTGCAGCCGTTCCGTAAGAGGGCGGATATCCGCGGGGGGGCGGCCTTCCTTCTTGGGATCGTTCGAGGAGACGCAGGGACCCAGGTCTTCGCCCTTGAACGCCAGCGCAGCCCGGTGGCCCGCACCGGAACGGAACTGGATCTCGACGCCGTAGTCGGAGAGGTCCACGCCCTCCTGGATGGCGCGGGAGAGCGGTTCGGTGTCGTGGATCCGCCCGGCCCGGCGATCAGTGACGATCTCCCCATCCAGGGTCGCGTAGTTGGCACGGAATCCTATCATCCCCTTCTGCATGTGGATACCGGTCCCTTCGGCCTCGAGGGGCCCCCGCCCGGTGTAGTACTTCGCAGGAGGGTAGCCCAGCAGCGCGAGGTGGGAGGTGTCGGAGCCCGGGCGGATGCCCGGTGCGATGGTGTCCATGATACCGCAGATCCCCTCGGCGGCAATACGATCGAGGACCGGTGTGTCTGCTGCCTGAAGGGGTGTCCTCCCCCCGAGGGCGGCGCAGGGGCGGTCCGATACCCCATCCAGCACCAGCAGTACAATCCTGCGAGCGGTCATTGCTGATCATGTGGTGCCCGTATCATATTACTCTTCTCGGTATGCAGGCATCCCGGCAGCTGCTTCTGTCTCTGCGAAACGGTTCGGAAGCCAGCGGAATCCCGCAGCTCAACGGGGGAGCATATCGATGCACCGGGCCTTCGCCTGCACCCTTGGCCCCGTCTCCCGTGCGGGAGGATCGAGCAGCCGTTCCGTGTCTGCAGGGGATCCGCCCGATACGGGGCTCTAAAGTGGTAGCGTTGCAGTCATCGCAAACGACGTCGCCGGATGCCGGGCTGTCCGTGGATAGGCAGGACTCCCCGAAGGATCGGTATGAAAAATGGTATGATGCCCCCGGCGGAGAAGGAGACGGCTCAAATTCTTGAGCGGTCCCGCTCTGCGCTTCTACGCCGCCACCGCCATCACGGGTTTCAGTTCCTGCACTTCGGACTTCACGACCTCGACGCGGCGGACGGGGTAGATCTCCTTCACCATCTTGTTCAGCTCTTTTGCCAGGTCGCCGGAGACGATCTCCTTTACAAACGCGTTCAGCTCCAGCTCCGCCGCATGCGCCGCGAGGTGCTGCGACATCGTCTGGCGGATGGAGTGGACCTGGCTCGAGTTGGCCCGCGAGAGCGTGAAGCAGGTGGTGGTGAGCTGCACCTTCTTGCCGTCTTTCGTCGTGACCGGCAGGATCAGGTCGATCCGGGAAGCCCGCCGCTTCACCATGGACCGCAGGTAGTCCCGTGCGATCTCGTGGCCGATGAAGTCGGTGTAGGCAGCGTCGCCGGCGACGTTGGTGACTTTGATCTTCAGCTTCACGTGCTGCTTTGCATAATCCTGGATGATCTCCCCGAGCGTCGTGTTCATGACCCGCCCCATCACGGTGGCCGGGTCGCTCGAGATCGTGTCGCCGATATAGGTCCGCCCGAAGATCTCCGGAACGTAGACCTTATACCAGCTCTTGGCCTTCCAGCCCTCTACTTTTCTTCCAACCTGTTTCTTCTTTGCCATGGTTTCACCTTCTTACAAGAATTTGAATACGGTCTTCTCTTCTCCCGCGAGCGCTGCGACAGGCTCCGGCCATTTCGAGACGTCGAACCCTTTCTGGGACAGGAACGCTGCCGTCCAGCGTTCCAGCCCGATGCCGGAGCATCCCGACCAGCACTCCTCCCCGCTCTGGATCTTGACGTTGAACCCCTCGGGGTACTTGTTCCCGTTCACGCTCACGTTCTGGAACTCGAGCCAGGTGTCGTTGTACGGCAGGCGCGCCTCGTAGTCCGTGGTCCCGATCGAGCCGCAACAGGCAGCGCTGAGCAGCCCCTCCTGGGCCATGAACCAGGGCGTCACCCGCGCCGACCGCCACTCCAGCTCCAGCAGGTCCTCAAAGACATGCCTGTAGACGTCGTGCAGCTCCTGTGCCACGCCGACGGTCTGCTCCACGGTCCCCAGCCAGACAATCTCGATGCGGTGGAACTCGTCCACCCGCTCGATGCCGTGGATGCCGCCGCTCTCGTAGCGGTGGGAGGTGCCGCTGCGGTCGAAGATGCGGATGGGCAGCGTCTCGGTCGCCAGCGTCTCCCCCTGTACAAAGGGCCAGAAGGAGGGGCACTGGGCGTAGCAGAGCGCGCCGATGGGACCCTCGATCCGCTCGCGGATCTTCTCCACCCAGACCTCGCCCGTAACCTTGAAGAAGTCCGCGACGTCCTCCCAGTAGGCCGGGTCCCGCGTCTTCGGGGCGGAGACGTAGTAGATCTCCGGGTACACGCCCTTGGCGTGGCCGGACCGCTTCAGCACCTCCCAGGTATCGAGCTTGGGGAAGATCATCTCCGAGAACCCGAGCGGCTGCAGAATCTCGGTCTCCACGATCTTCTCGAATGCCCGGAAGAGCTGGACCGCCTGCGGACCGAAGATCCACTGGCCGCGGGACGCTCCATGCTTGATCCAGCCCCGCTCCAGCATCTCCTCCGTGGGGTTGCCGCTGTAGATCCGCTCCCTCGGTCCGCTCTCGAAGACCAGTTCCCAGTGCTCGCCCTTCCCGCCATAGGTGCTCGCCTGGATCTTCTCCTCGATCAGCCGCACGATGCGGTCCGGCACCTTCTTCTCCAGGTCCGCGGCATCCACCCGCAGGTGCAGGCAGAGTCCCGCGTCGGTCCTCTCGCTCCCCGCGATGAAGGGGATGCGCGGGACCGCCACTGAATCCGGCACCCCGCCCAGCAGGACGGTGAACTCCTCGATGGAGATGTCGCGGATCCCCAGGCGGTACCGACCGAGTGCGGGCCCGAGCTGCTTGCGGAAGCGGAAGAGCGCGTCGTGGGCGCGGGTGTAGGGGCCGCTCTCTATCTGCAGGGAGAGGTTCCTCCCGTCCGCCTGCCAGGCGGTGATCGCGCCCACCTCTTCCGCCGGGGCTTCCCGGGGAACCCCGCGGCGGAACACGGTGGTATTCGCTTCTTCCACCGTCTTTTCGATCGTCTCCACGGCTTCGTCCGGGATCTCCCGGCTGAGCTGCACCTTCGCGTTCAGGGCAAAGCGCACGAACATACATCCTCCGCTATATCCAGGTTCATCAGGTAGTCGTCGACCGAGGCGATCACGGAGCGCAGGGACTCGCTCTGCAGCACCGTCACCACGGTCCCCCCGCGGGCCTCCGTCCGCATGGCGGAGAGGTTGTCCGGCGCCAGGGCGCGTGCAACGCAATCCGCCGCCCGGTGCCGAGTTCTGATGGCGCCGCTGATGCGGATCATGCGGCGAACACCTCCCCGAGCCTCTGCAGGCACGCCTCCTTCTGCCGCGCCGGAACGGTCGCGCCGGCCCGGCTGCGGTGACCGCCGCCGTAGCCGCCGAGTTCCCGCGCAAGGTCCCGCACCCGCTCCTCAAGATCCAGGGAGACGCCGGGCGGGGTTCGGGCCGAGAGACGGATCTGCTCTTCCGTCTCTGCCAGCACGACCACGACCGAACTCTGCTCGAGATCGCGGGCAAGGGCATCTGCCACGCTGCTCGCCACCAGGGGATCGTCCACGGCGTAGACGGCGCCTGGAACCTCCAGCCTCCGGGCCGCCTTCACCGCCTCGATCACGCGGGAGCGGTACTGGAGGGTCTCCGTCCAGGCCTCTTTTAATCCCACGTCGGATCGGAGGCAGAGGGATGCCGCCAGCCCGCTCTTGCCGCACTTGCCGCAGGCGTCCACCAGGGCGCAGAGGGCGTGGGCATCGGGCACTGCCTCTCTCCCGAGTTCGTAGACGCTGCCGTAGACCGACTGCATCGCCCGGAGGGATCCCCGTGGACTGATCGCCAGGAGCAGCAGGGAGAGGAGGCAGTCGATCCCGTCGTCCTCGCTGCAGCGGGCGATCAGAGCGGCAACGCGATCGGGCTCCCCGCTGATCCCGTCCAGGTACGGATCGGAGGCATGGACGAGCTGCTCCAGCGGGTCCCGCCCCGGCAGCGTCAGGCCCCGCGAGGGGGTGATGGAGGCGGTCGCGATCCCCTCGTTCACGAGCTCGCGGTTCTTGCCCGCGAGTTCCTGTCCGTCCCCCAGGATACCCAGCAGCACCAGCCCGATCAGGTCCCGGTTGTCTCCCATGTGGTCCGCGACCAGGTATGCCGCGCCGGCGCTCGAGAGTTCGCGGTCGCCGTCGATCCCCTCCAGCAGCGGGTTGAGGTGCAGTTTCCCCTCGAAGTGGGGAACGTGATGATCCACGACCATGACGCCGTCCGGCAGATCGTCCCGTGCCGATCCGAGGTCGCAGAGCAGGGCCGGGGCGCCCTGCGGTATATCCGACGGCGCGATCTCCGCCCGGATCCGCAGCCGGAACCGCCTGCCTGCCCGCAGCATCGCTTCGCATAGAATGGCTGCGGCGGCGATACCATCTGCGTCGTGGTGCGCGAACACCTCGACATACTCCTCGGCTAGGAGCTGCTCTGCAATGCTGCCCGCGGCATCCTCAAGGGACATGGGTCATCTGGATATCAGGATTTCAGCTGTCTCTGGCTTGTAGGTCCAACCGGCGGGCAGTGCACCGGACCGCACGTAGTACCGGACCAGCCGGCGCACCTTGGACTCCGTGAGCTGGAGCTGCCGCTTGTTGTGCAGATCTTTGCCGTGCTCTTCTAAGTGCTTCCGCATCCCGAGCGCCTTGATGATGAGGTTCCGCAGATCCTCCGGCACTCTGGACTCCGCCTGGTGCTCCTTCAAGATCTCGCCGATCCTCTTGCCCATCGCCAGTTTGACGTCCGGCACCCCGTACTTGTCTCTCAGTATCAGGCCGATCTGGGCACTCGATGCGCCCTCCTTCCGCAGGTCCAGGATGATCCTCTCGATCTCCTTCTGGTCGCGGTTGGACCACTCCGGAGCCTCCGAACGGTAGGGACGGACCGAGCCCGATTCTCCTCTGCGTCGAGCATGAATTCTCGCCATTGCTATTCCTCCTTGACAAACGTAAGTCGCGAAAAGAGCCTTCCAGCTCCCCGTAATCCCAAGCCCGTATCCCGGGCCGTGCCATGCGGCACGTCGGACTTACATCGGCCAGCACGGTTCCGTGCTGGAATAGTATTGTATTGGGGGCATTATAAGGGTATCTCCCCCCGCGAAATGCCCGGATCCGACACAAGTATTTATATGTGTGCCGCTCCATGACCCCTCAACAGCGGGGATCACGTCATCGGATGAGGTGTGCTGAAGTATGGAACACGAGGTCATGCGTGCGGATATTCACGAGAAGATCCAGGAGCTCCGCTCCGGTAGATCGGTGGACGAGCAGCGCCGGCTCGCAGTGAGCCTGCTCCAGACCATACTGGTGCAGTTCAGCCAGGAGTGGGAGGCGCTGAAAGAGGAGAAGGGGGCTGAAGACTGGCTGCTCCAGGCGGACCGGCTCATCGACTACTACTCGCACCTGCTGAGCGATGTGACGAACGAGCTCTACGATCTGCTGCCGGAACAGATCCGGACCTACACCTGGGGAATCTCCACCGATATGCTCAAGACCGCCAATATGCTCCACCTGATGGGCGTGAGCGAAGAGTCCCGGGAACGCGCCGACGAACTGGCGGTGCGGGCGATGCGTCTCTCGGGCATGTTCGAGTCGGGAAGACGGGAGGAGCAGGCGCCGGCCGAGACGAGGTGATCCAGCGCTCCCGCGATATCCATCGATACCTCTTTTCTCTGAAGTATTATCTGCCCGTCCTCCGGCACGGGGACGTTGCAGGGCATCCGACGCGCTTGGGGGAGCACCGGCGGGATCGGTAGTGAAAAGGTCTTCTGCCAATCGGCGCAGCCGCCGGTTCGGCACCCTCTGGCAGGATCCCGCCATGGTCGCATGCTGCCGGGCCGCATAAAACCCGGTGCCGCATGAACCGCACGCAGGCGATATCGAATGAAAGAGGATGCGCACTCCTCTTCCCCCCGCTCCCGCATGTGACAGGTTCTGCTTCGGGAGACATCACAGATCTCTCATCCATACCAACCGCTCTTCCCCCCTCCAGCAGGCTGCTTTTGCCTCCCGCTGCCCCCCCTTTGAAACCCCACCCCCCGCCGCTGCGATAGGGCTTGTATGGGGAGCACGGGATTGGTTCGGCATTCTGGTTCAGACCGGGCCAGCATTCCCCGTGATCGCGGAGATGCAGCGGCCATGGGAGATTGCTATACTGCGGGGGAAACGTCAGGGGGAGGAGCCGTATAGGTCCTCTCCAATCGCCTACTGCAAGGGGCGGGGGCGCATCCCCGCTCCGCATTGGCCCTGCCCCCGCGGGCGATAGGCTCTGTGAGGGGACATCGGATCGTTTCGATCGATCCCGGGAGAAGGTACGGCTCTATCCGGGCCCGCGCTGTTCGGCTCTCCAGAATGCGGTTACCCCCCTCCTGTTCTCCCATAACCGGACCTATCGCAATGGGTGGGGCTCAGGGGAGGGGGCTCTCGCCCCCTTCCCGCCCCGGCTCCAGATCACCGAACCGATCGCCACATCCCCAGCCAGAAAGGAAGAGCGGATGTATCCGTCTGCACCGTCGAAGCGCACCGCTTGCCCTCGCGGAGTCCGGGTCGCCGCGGGAAAAGACCCGCCGGCCAATTTATTAAGAGCCGACAGGATCCACACTCATGCGAGCATGCGAGAGCCGCCCGTCAAGAAGATCCTCTACTGGTGCAAGCGCTGCGACCTGCCGCTCATCGGGAGGACCTGCGCCTGCGGCGGGCCCGTGAAGGAGATCCCGCTGGTGCAGCCCTACGACGTACGCCCGGCGCTCGCGGCGGACATGGACCTGCTGCGGCGTCTGCTCGAGGAGCGGTTCGGGTGCAGCCCGCTCCCCGCGATCGTCCTCCTGAACAAGGGCGGCGGCATCGACCGCAACGATCTGGCGATCGTTCACGGGGAGCGGTTCGGCTGGCTCTCCTTCGACCCCATCGCCCGCCGCTTCGAGTTCGCGGTCGCCCCCGGCGCCCTCCCCTACCTGATCGGCTGCGCGACGCGGGGGATCGTGGATCTCGACCGGGCGATGGCGGGCTCTGCGGGGAAGGCGCGGATCGGGGGGAAGCGGATTCCCGTGCAGACGGACGAGCCGGAGGGGACGGTGGCGGTGCGCTACCGGGGGCGGTTCGGGACCGGGGTTTTAAAAGACGGGCATATCCGCGTGAAAGAGGTCCGCCCCGTCCAGCCGAAGACGGGCCCGAACCCCTCCTGGCAGGACGCCGTGGGGGCGAACGCCTATCACTTGAAGAACCTAGAGCGGAGCGCGATCCGCACCATCCGCCAGCACATGCACGATCGCCCCTGCGCGAACGTCTCCTTCTCGGGCGGCAAAGACAGCACCGCGGTGCTGATCCTGGCGCGGAAGGCCGGTGTCACACAGGCGTTCTTTATCGACACGGGGATCGAGTTTCCCGAGACGGTCGAATATGTCCAGAAGCAGGGAGTCCCGATCATCGAGAAGGGCGGTGACTTCTGGAGCGCCGTCGAGAAGGCGGGCCCGCCCGGGAAGGACCTCCGCTGGTGCTGCAAGCTCCTCAAGCTGCATCCCCTGAAGCGCTACCTGGCGACGACGGGACCCTGCGTGACGATCCAGGGCAACCGCTGGTACGAGTCCTGGAACCGGGCGGCGCTCGAGGTCGTCAGCCAGAACCCGAACAACCCCCTGCAGCTGAACATCTCCCCCATCCGCAACTGGCGGGCGCTCGAGGTCTACCTCTACCTCTGGTGGGTGGGCGCCGAGATCAACCCCCTCTACGAGCAGGGGCTCGAGCGGATCGGCTGCTACGTCTGCCCCGCGATGCTGGAGAGCGAGTACGAGGAGCTGAAACGGCTGCACCCGGACGTGGCGGCGCGCTGGGAGGAGTTCCTCCGCCGCTGGATGACGGAGCGGGGGCTTCCGGAGGAGTACCGCACCTGGGGATTGTGGCGCTGGAAGGAGCTCCCGCCCAAGATGCTGGAGCTCTGCCGGGCCCGCGGGATCGACCTGACGGAGCGGCCCCGCCAGAAGCCCGCGGCGGTCGCGGAACCGACGCCGACGGCACCGAAGGGAGAGGATCTGGAGGCGATCCGCTCCGACTTTCCCATCCTGGCGGACCTGGTCTACCTGGACAGCGCGGCGACCAGCCTCTCCCCGGAGCCCGTGCTGGCGGCGCTGATCGAGTACGAGCACCGCTACCGTGCCAACGTGGGGCGGGGCGTCCACCGTCTCTCCCGGATCGCGACCCAGCGTTACTGGCACGCCCACGAGAAGGTGGCGCAGTTCATCGGGGGCGAGAAGGGAACGACGGTCTTTCTGAAGAACACCACTGAGGCAATCCAGACGGTGGCCCGGGGCCTCCCCTGGCAGCCTGGAGACCGCGTGGTGGCGACCATCCTGGAGCACCACTCCAACCTCCTCCCCTGGATGAATCTCCGGCGGCAGGGCGTCGACCTGGCGATCGTCGGGATCGCCCCCGACTACGCCCTGGATCTCGCCGCCCTCGATGCCGCGATCACGGAGAATACCCGGCTGGTCGCGGTCTCCCACGCCTCGAACGTGCTCGGGACCCTCGTCCCCGTCGCGGAGATCGCCCGCATCTGCCGCGAGCGGGAAGCCCTCCTGCTGGTGGACGGGGCCCAGACCGTGCCGCACCGCCCGGTCGACGTCCAGGAGATCGGCTGCGACTTCCTCTGCTTCTCCGGCCACAAGATGTGCGGGCCGACCGGGACCGGGGTGCTCTGGATGCGGGAGCCGATCCTGGAGCCCCTGATGGTCGGCGGGGGGAGCGTGGAATCGGTCACCCTGGAGGGCTACACGCTCGCAGAGGGCTACCCGCGCTACGAGGGCGGCACGCCGAACATCGGGGGCGGGATCGCGCTCGGCGCCGCCGCCGACTACCTGCAGGGGATCGGGATGGAGCGGATCCGCGACCACGACGACCGCCTGACGGAGCAGCTTATCGACGGGCTCTCCCGCCTGCCGCGAGTGCGGGTGTACGCCCCGGCCGATCCCCGGCTCCGCACCCCGCTGGTATCCTTCACGGTCGAGGGGCTCGAGCCGCACGAGGTGGCCCAGATCCTGGACGAGGAGGCGGAGATCATGGTCCGCTCCGGCCACCACTGCAACATGCCGCTGATGCAGCACCTGGGTCTGGAGAGCGGGACGGTGCGGGCGAGCCTCGCCCTCTACAACACCGAAGCGGAGGTGGACCTGCTGCTGGCGACCCTGGATGCGGTCGTGCGGGGGCTCTGATATGGCCCGGTACGCCTATCTCCAGGCGGACGGCGGCGGGTGGCGGCGGGGCTCCCACGCGCTCGTCGGGGAGGCGACCCTCTCCCTCACCCTGAACGGGCGGAGCATCCTGGCTGCCGTGGTGAGCCCGCACGATCTCGAGGCGTTCGTCATCGGGTTCCTCTTCACCGAGGAGATCGTGCGGGGGCTGGACGAGATCGAGTCGATCAAATGGGACGGGAACGTGGTGAGCGTGCTCACGAAGAACCCGTTCCGGGCCGGCGGGGGGAAGAAGATCGTCCTCTCGGGCTGCGGGGGCACTACATCCCACCTGGACACGAAACGGCTGCCGAAGCTGACATCGCCGCTCACCGTACCGCTCCCGCGGATCGCGGAGTCGATGGAGCAGCTCCGGACTGCCATGCCGGAGCCGGTGGTCGGCGGCATCCATGCCGCCGCCCTCGCGGGGGGGGAGGGGCCGCTGCTGGTCTCCTCCGACATCGGGCTCCACAACGCTCTCGATAAGGCGATCGGCCTGGCACTGCAGGCGAAGCGGGATCTCTCCCGCATGTTTGCGCTCTCTTCCGACCGCATCTCCTCCGAGCTGGTCCGAAAGTGCCTGGTGGCGAACATCTCCCTCGTCGCGTCCCGCGGGAGCCCGACGACGCTCGCCGTCGACCTGGCGGAGCGGACGGGGCTCTGCACCATCGGGTTCGTGGAGGGTGGCCGCCTGAACATCTACACCCACCCGGAACGCTTGGAAGGCATCCCGGCGGTCCCCTGACGGATTCGATCGATGGCTTTTTTTATCCGCAGGCGGTATACCGCGGCAGGTGCCGAGCATGCGGAATCCGAGAGCCCTGGTGCGGGGCGCGATTGGCCTGGAGCTGCTGGCGGAGAGGTTTACGAGCCCGGTGGCCCTGGCCGACCCGGGGGACGGGCGGCTCTTTGTCGTCGACCAGATCGGCAGGATATATGCGATCCATCCCGACCGCCCGCAGCAGCGGGCGGTCTTCCTGGACGTCACGGAGCGGCTGGTCCGCCTCAACCCGGGCTACGACGAACGGGGGCTGCTGGGGCTCGCCTTCCACCCGCGGTTCGAGCATAACGGCCGCTTCTTCGTCTTCTACAGCGCGCCCCCCCGTGCGGGGGCGCCGCCCGGCTGGAACTGCACCAGCCGCCTGGCGGAGTACCGGGTCTCGGGCGATCCCGATCGGGCGGATGCGGCGTCCGAACGGCTCCTGATGGCGATCGACAAGCCCCAGCCGAACCACAACGGCGGACACATCTGCTTCGGCCCGGACGGCTATCTCTACATTTCCCTGGGGGACGGCGGCGGTGCCAACGACCGCGGCGCCGGCCACAACCCGGCGATCGGCAACGGGCAGGATACGCACACCCCGCTCGGGAAGATCCTCCGCATCGACGTCGATCGCGAGGAGGGCGAGAGGGCGTACGGCATCCCGCCCGACAACCCGTTCGTGCGGGGCGGGGGGCTGCCCGAGATCTTCGCCTACGGACTGCGGAACCCCTACCACATCGCCTTCGATGCCGGCGGGGATCGCGCGCTCTTCACGGGGGACGTCGGCCAGAACCGCTGGGAGGAGGTGGACATCGTCGTGCGGGGCGGCAACTACGGCTGGAACATCCGGGAGGGCATGCACTGCTTCAACCCGCACGACGGCGCCCGCTGCTACCTGGGGAGTGCCGGGGAGGAGCTCATCGATCCGATCCTGGAGTACCCTAACCTCTCCAACCGCATGGGCGGGATCGGGAGCGCCGTCATCGGCGGATACGTCTACCGCGGATCCGCGATCCCCTTCCTGCGGGGGCGGTACGTCTTCGGGGACTACACGGGCTCGCGGCGTGCCGGCGCCGGCAGGATCTTCGTCGGCATCCCGCCGGCGCGGGAGGGGGGACGCTGGACGATGGATGCGCTGGAGGTCGACGGGCGGGTGGACCTGGGCGAGTACGTCCTGGCTTTCGGGGAGGATGCCGACCGCGAGCTCTACCTGCTCTCGTCCGAGGGCGGGGGCCCGAGCGATAGCGGCGGCCGGGTCTATCGCATCGTCCCCCGGGGGGGCAGGGGTTCTCCCCCCTGAGGGGGATCCTGCGCTCCTTCACCCCGCATGTGCGGAGCCGTTCCTCACCCTCTTGAATTCCGCTGCCAGGAGCATCGCGGTGACCGCCGATACGACCAGCAGCACCGTCATGTTCTGGTTGGCGGTCCCGACGACCGCCACCAGGAGGATGGCGGTCAAAGGCGCTCCCAGGGCCAGGGCGACCGCCGCCGTCTCGATGCACAGCACGAAGATGGCGATGGGCACCCCCGGAAAGACCAGGCTCAGCGCGAGCCCGAGCATGGTGGACGAGAAGAGGATGGGAAACAGGGGACCGCCCAGGTATCCGCTCTTGAACGAGAGCGCGAGCAGCAGGATCTTCAAGATCGCCATCAGCACCAGCATGGCAACGCCGATCTGGGCGGGCTGGGCGATGATGTCGTGGATCTGCCCCTCCCCCGAGAAGAGCAGGTTCGGGATGAAGTAGCCGATGGCTGCTGTGATCCCGCCTGCAGCCAGGATGCGCAGGACGACCCGGTCCCGGAACGTCCGCTCCAGGATCCGTTCGGCCCCCTGCATGGAGATTCCCGTGAAGATCGCCAGCAGACCCCCGAGCAGCCCGAGGACGACCGCATACAGGATGTACGCGGGCCGCAGGTCGGCGAGCGGCGGGAACGGGATGCTCTGCGCGAAGGAGGGAAACCCCAGGCGCACGTAGAAGAGGAAGCCGATGGCGCCCGCGAGCAGGTTCCAGGTGAGGAACCGCAGGGCGTTCTTCCCCCCCACCTGGAACTCCGTGGCGAACACCCCGGTGAAGAGCACATTGCCGACGATCCCGTTGAACGCCGAGGCCAGGGCGGCGACGTCGAACTCGAGCGCGGCTTCTGCCGAATGAATTCCAATCTTCAGTTTCTCCCGCAGAAAGCATGAGATGTCCCCGATCAGGACGGCGATCGCCCCCTCCGGCCCGACGCTCGCCCCGGAGAGGAGGGAGAACAGGGCGGAGAGCAGTGCCCCCGGAAACGTCCTGTAGTCGATCTTCTCCCCTTCGCCCTTCATCGATTCCGTGAATCCGCCATGGATGACGTTGGGGGCCCGCAGGTACTTCTGGCTGAGGCCTACGAGCAGCGAGAAGATGAGGACCCCCGCCGGGATCATCCAGCGGTTGGCACCCCTATAGTCGCTGTCGGCCCAGATGAGATTGTTGAGCAGCGAATAAAGGATCAAGAATGCAGTCGTAAAAGTGATGGCGATGAGTGCGGTGAATATGACCTGCCATAGCATGGTGAGCGTCCCGTGATGTGGAGTCTCGCCCGGCTGGGATGCCATCGGTATCTCCTCGTCGCTGGATTCCGTCATATCCGCACGCCTGCCTTCCAGTAAACCTCCTGTAATTAATACCTATCGCAGACGCCTCTGTGCTGCGCTGCCGAAAGTGTCGCGGTAAGCATTTCGGATCTTTTTTTACGACTCTCTTCTCAACTGACCCCGCAAATGCGGACCCTTCCACCCGTTCACCGCCCTGAAGGCTCGCTGAACGGGGGGAGAGGGAGCACTGCTGGTCCATCCCATGGCATGCCCACCATGCATGCGAGGAGGAGACCCGTGCCCAAAGCCTGATAACGGTAGAGTGCTATTCCCCGATACGAATGCAGCGGAGTCTCCGAAGGGTATCGGCGTGGCTCGACAGGATGCACGAGCAGCGGTTCCTGATTCTCCTCATCTCCCTGCTGCTGCTGCTCGCTGCCTGGCCCCTGGCGACGATCTATCCTGCCTACGAGGTGATGGTCGATCTATCCTTATCCCTCGTGATCCTCTCCGGGCTCTTTGCCATGAAGTGCGAACGAATGCTCCTCCTTCTTGCCGTCCTGCTCGGGGTTCCAGCAATCATCACGCGCTGGATCGTAGCCCTCGCCCCGGAGTTGCTCGCTCCTGCCGTCGGGGCTCTCTTCCCGATACTCTTCCTCGCCTTTTTCATCGTATTCCTGCTGAGGGCCGTTGTCCTCGCGGACAGAATCACCCGGGATACCATTGCGGGTGCCCTGAGCATCTATCTGCTCTTTGGGATCGTCTGGGCCCTGACCTACCAGCTCCTCGACCAGATCCACCCGGGTTCCTTCTACTTCAACCCCGACATATCGCCCGAGGGCGCCCTCGATCGGATGGACTACCTCTACGTCAGCTTCATCACGCTCGCCACCGTGGGATACGGGGACATCACTCCCATCACTCCCGTGGCACAATCTTTTGCGTACTCCGAGGCGGTAACGGGCGTGCTCTATATCGCGGTGCTCATCGCCCGGCTCGTGGGCGGCCTGCAGTTGGGGGATGCAGGAGACCGGTAAGACCGAATCCCGATCCGCATCCCGCATGAAGCGGTCCTTGAGCCGGTCCATTTCTTCCGGTTGTTCCATTTTATATCCTCCGGCAGGCTCCTGCCTGGCAGCGGGATCCCAAATACGTTTCGGACGCTCCCACCCCTCCGCCCGGCTGCGGGGCCGGCGGTCACGTCCGTCTTCGGATGAGGTATGCGTCAAAAACCGCGAGGACTGCCAGGGTGACGAGCATCATTCCCAGCAGGACGGGATTGGGGGCCCGGAAGCTCGCCAGATCGACGTTCTGCATCACCCCGAAGAGAGCGAGAAAGTTGTGGAAGACGACGGTGGCGTAGACCTCGCGCACCTGGAAGTAGAAGACACCCGTCAGGGCGCCGACCAGGGTGAGGAGCAGGATCAGGGGGGCCGTATTGAAGGGCGGGCTGTGGGCGATGTGGTAGACCCCGAAGAGGACGGCGGCGAGGGCGATCCCGGCAAGCTTGGAGGGCACTCTGCCCAGGGGGCGGGTCAGGTGGGCTCCGGCGATCCCCGCCAGCGCGTAGACGACCAGGACCTCCGCCGTGGAGGTGTTGAAGACCTGCGCAAAGACGTTGAGGAGGACGATCGGATCCAGGGTCGGGGGGGACTGCAGGATGAAGACGAGAAGCCCGAGGACGAATGCGCCCAGGATGGAGAGGAGCGTGCGGCGGGGCGGCTGGAATCCCAGGTAGCTCCTCGCGATCCCGCCCCGGCTCCGGAATACGCCAAGGACGAAGAGGGCGAGAACGGTCCCGATCAGGAGGTTGGCGACGACGGCGTAGATCAGGCGGCCGATCGGGTCCCCGCTGATCAGGAGGTGGATGCGCCCTTCCAGCAGGTAGGTTGCCAGGGTCCAGAGGAGGTACACCCCGAGCGCGATGCCGAGCAGCTGCATTGGCGATAGAGCATCCTTTCCTGGCTCATCCTGTGGCATGCCGAAACGGATAGCGATGACAACGGTTAAACCTTGCTGTGAATCCCGCGGTATTCGTCGGATCTGGGCTTCTGTACGGAGATGCGGCCGGTCGGAACGTCACCCTCCCGCCGTGCTGCCCCGGTGGGCTGTCACCGCTGCCGGAGCGGCGGCGGGCCTGCGGTCCGGATCGCAACGGAGCTCCGGTTCCCCGGTGTACGGGCGGATGCCGAAGTCCGCGCGGAACGGTGCGGCAGGCCCTTCGCAGCACGGCCAAATCTATAAATAGTCTCACCCAGCATCCAGCCGTCTGCCTGGAGGCGGATACGGCTCCCGGCAGAGGAGACGAAGAGATGGCAGGTGGAACGGAGACTGGAGCGGCCGCGGGAACGCGGCGACGGTTCATGGCCCCGCGGGTGTTCCCCGCGTCCGAGGTGCTGAAGAGCGACGTGCGGAATGCGGCGGGGGAGAATCTGGGCGAGATCGAGGAGGTCATGCTGGACGTGGCCACGGGCCGCGTCGCGTATGCGGTGCTGTCCTACGGCGGCGTGCTGGGTATAGGCGAGAAATTCTTTGCAATCCCCTGGGAGCGGTTCGCCCAGGTGCCGGGGGAGGACTACTGGATACTGGACCTGACAAAGGAGGAGCTCGACCGGGCGCCGGGATTCGACCCGGACCACTGGCCCATGACCGAGGAGGTGGAGTGGTACCTCGAGGAGGGGGGCACGGCAGAACGGGGACGCGAGGTGGAGCCTGAGCCCTACCGAAGCCGCCAGATCGTTGGCCTCGAGGAGCCCGAACATGCCGCGGAGGGGAGGCGGGCCCCGCCGGCGCGTGTGACGACGCGCTACGTCCCCGTCCAGCGGACGGAGTACGTGCCCGTCCAGACGATCGAGACCGAAAGGACAGAGAGTCGCTAGGAGCGGTGAAAACAGTGCGTGCAGGCGATGGCGCTGCACGAACTGGCGATCATCTGGGCGCCGTTCGGCTACGGCGGTACCGCGGGAATGTCGTTCGATATGGCCAAGTGGCTGGTGATCGCGTTCGTCATCCCGGCAATAATAGCGCTGCTCTTGTAGAGCTGGTCGGCTCTCTTTTTTGGTA
>JAXDAH010000078.1:0-15574 GCA_034679905.1 Methanomicrobiales archaeon
AGGGGGAGGGGGCGCACCCCCCTCCCCCTTCAAAAACTCCCTCCCCCATGATGCGATAGCCTCAAGGGGAAAGTGCTCGTAGCATGAGCTGCTTCATAGAATTGGTCCCCTATTCCGAAACGGCAGCCGAAGGCCATCCTGTCCGATATCCGAACTCCCCGGCCGGTGCTCTCACGAAGAGGGCTTATCGTACCCGTGGGGGTAGCACAGGGGAGGGGGCTTTTGCCCTCTGCCTGATATCGTCGGCGATAAAGCGGCGTCGGAGAGGGAATTGCTATGGCAAACTGCCGCCTATATGGGATCGACCTTCAGGATCTGCGCTGCCCGCTCTTCGGCTCTCCCTCTTCTGACCGCCGGGCCTCTCCGCGCTCCGTCTCCCGCGGCCCTGCCGGCCTTTCGGTTCCTGTCACCTGCAGGTCGCCGCTCTCCCAGAAGAACCGCTCGCGGTGCTCCTGCCGCTCGATCCCGGCCGCCTCCAGGATCGCGTCCACCGTCCTCGCGGCATCGATCGTCCCTTCACTCCGACGCATCATGTGCTCCTCCCTCTGGCCTTTCTCCGTCTCTGCCCTTCTGCAGACTCCCGCCCGATACGCATGAGGGTGACGGTACGGTCCCCCAGAGACGCCTCTTCCGTGCTGCGGATCCGCCAGGCGGTGTTTCGAGGGTAGACCACCTCGCAGTCGCTCCCGCCGATATACAGGGCGGTCTCCCCCACGGCGCAGGGGGCAGCGAAGACCAGTCCGGGCGCCGCAGCTCGATGGATGCTCTCCGTCAGGACATCCATCCTTGCCGTGAAGGGCTGGTAGCCGGCATCTTCGACCCTCTCGCCGCCGCTGCGCACAATCTCCAGCACGGCCGCGGCATCCGGGCCGGCCATGCCCCTGAACAACTGCGGCTCGCTCCCGCCCTGGAGCGCCCGAATCCGATCGACCGACTCTCTATCCAGCCTCGATCTGTAGATGGCCGAATCCAGCGCCCGGACATAGGCCCGCATCTCGGTGCGGTACTCCGGAGGCAGCTGCCCCGCGTCCCGGATGTAAGCGTTGATCCCGTGGCCGGAGCGGATCCACTCCAGGATCGCCTCCGTCTCCCTGTTCGAGAGGTCTTTTCTCGCTGCCCAGAACACCATCTCGCGTCTACCTGCCGGGTTTAGATTCGCCGATCCGGCATTTAACCGTATGAGATTCGAGATGGAGGTCTGCTGGATGGCATCTCGCTCGCGATGGTCCAGGATACCCCTGGTCTGCATGGGCTCGATCCCCTGTCAGAGTCTGGGGTCGAAAGAATCCAGGAACCTTCAATATAATCCAAAAGGGCCGTTCATGCCGGAAATTTGATGCTCTCTGGAGACCTCGGCATCGCGGGGGCCCTCATCTCCGGAAGCGGCCGCAGGAGTAGTAGATATGAAGCACCAGCACGATCAGGAACGGACCCCAGAGGAGGAAGTGGATCTGCTGGGAGAGCGCTCTGTCCATCAGGCCCAGCGTCAGGGGCCGTATCAGCCACGGTTCCGTGATCCCGAACCCGCTCAGAAGAAAGAGCAGGGTCAGCGCGAAGAGCACCCAGGAGACCAATCTCCGGGGGGTGATCCGCACCCGATCCATCTCTTCACCGCCTCTCACGGAAGTACCGGTCGATGCTCCCGTTGTTCGCGTATCCCCGGCTCTCATAGTAGCCGCGGTAGTTCTCATCGTCGGAGACCTCGATCCTCGTTACCCACTTGATCCACTTATAACCCCAGCGGTCCTCGGCCACGAGCTGGAAGGGGAATCCACGCTCTGGCGGGAGGGTGACGTTGTTCATGGCATAGGCCAGGAGGATATCGCGGTCCTCGATGTAGGCGAGGGGAAGAGAGGTGGAGTAGCCGTCCTCGGCGTAGAATATGACCGTATCCGCCCCTGGTTTCACTCCCGCCTCCTGCAAAAGATCTGAGACCCGCACTCCTTCCCAGAGGATCGTGACCTCCCAACCCTCCACGCAGTAGAGGGTGACCACCCTGCGGTAGCGGGGGAACCGCTCCAGGACCGCATCGTAGGAGTACACCGCTCCGTTCACCACCTGGCCGTCGATGGTCAGGGTATAGGTACTCGCGTTCAGATACGGGGTCCCGTGGATCGAATTCTCACGGAGATCCGCAATCGAGGAGAGCTGCTCTCCCTGGTACTCCCGCACCTCCACGGAAGCTAGTTCCCTGACTTTCGATTCCCTTGCCGTCAATTCGAGAGTGTAGAGGATACCGATAGCAGCGATCAGCAGGATGACAACGATCAGGCCCGTGCGGCGGGTTATGTGCAGGAAAACACCTCCTGTTCCTCCCGGTAGCTGGTGATGCATGACACCTCGGTGCTCTTAAATGCACTGCAGCTCACGAAGGGGCGGTGCTGCGGGTGGATGTTTCTGCAGCCGATCCTGACGATTCTGCCTGTGGGGGTATCCCTCCCCGTGCCCCTGATCATACGGCAGGAGATCCTCCACAGGCGGTATACTGCCTTCTCTCCAGATGCGCTCGAGATTCCCTCGCGGATTCGCACTTTGAATAAGAACTAGACGGCTATCCAGCCACCTGCATGCGAGCATCCCGTTCGGCGTCGACTGTCATCCCCATTCCAGGGGTAGTTTCGATCCAGGGGCTTATCCCGCTGTTTAACAAATGCTAAATACGGGGGGCTCCGTACTGTTCAAACATGAACAGGAAAGTTCTATTTCCGGTTCTGGTGCTCATGGTGGTAGTGGCAGCCCTCGTCGCGGGCTGTGCCAGCACGCAGACAGAGACCCCACCCCAGACGACGGCGCCCCAGCAGAAGGCACTGGTCGTCGGTATCGACGGCGAGTATCCTCCCTACAGCTACGTCAATCCGAACGGCAGCGTTGCGGGATTCGACGTGGACTCGATGCGCTGGATCGCCGAGAAGAAAGGGCTCGAGGTCACCTTCCAGCCGACCGCCTGGGATGGGATCATCCCTTCGCTCGTTGCGGGTAAGATCGACCTCATCTACTCCGGCATGACGATCACCGAGGAGCGGGCCCAGCAGGTGAACTTCAGCATCCCCTACTGGCAGGTGAACCAGACCGTCTCCATCCACAACGACACCTCCTTCAGCATGGACGACTTCAACGCCGGCACCCTGAAGGTGGGCGCCCAGCGGGGCACGACGGGAGCGATGTGGGTCGAGGAGAACCTGATCGAGAAGGGCCTGATGGCGGAGGACCGGCTGGTGCTCTACGACAGCTTCCCGCTCGCCGCCACCGACCTGCAGAACAAGCGCGTGGATGCGATCATCTATGACAAGCCTCCGATGCTCGATGCGATCGCCGGCAAGCCCCTGCACATCATCGGCGAGATCGATACGGGAGAGCTCTACGGGGTCGCCGTCCGCAAGACCGATCCCGCGCTCCTGGCGACTATCAACGAAGGGCTCACCGAGCTGATGGCGGACCCCTACTGGGAGGAGCTGAAGCAGAAGTACGAGATGGCGTAAAGCCCCTTCTCCCGTTCTGGAGAAGAAAATAACAAGACATATTTTTCCTTCCCCACAACACCATTACTATCGATCTCTCCGCTTCGGCCCCTGGAGTGCCGGGAGATTGCCATGGAGACGAATGCATGGATGTTTTTGAGATCCTTTCCATCTGGACCCCGTATCTATTGACCGGCATCGGCGTCACCCTGGGGCTGGTGGGCATCGCGCTCGTCATCGGGGTGACACTCGGTCTACCCATGGCCCTGGCGCAGGTGTATGGCGGATGGCCGATCCGGGCCGTCACCGCTGCCTACGTCTGGTTCTTTCGCGGCCTGCCCATCCTGGTGCTGCTCTTCCTCTTCTACTTCGGCATCTTCCCCGCGATCGGCCTGCAGGATCTCTCTGCCTTCGTGGTGGGAGCGGTGGTGCTCGGGCTCCGCGGGGCCGCCTACCAGTCCCAGATCTTCCGCGGGGCGATCCAATCCATCGGGGAGGGGCAGATGGTCGCCGCCATGTCTCTCGGGATGCCCCGCGGCACCGCGATCCGCTCCGTCATCCTGCCGCAGGCAGTCCGCATCGCGCTGCCCGGCTGGTCCAACGAGTACCCGGAGATCCTGACCGACTCCGCTGTATGCTACGCGATCGGCGTGGCCGAACTCCTCACGCGGACCTCCCAGATCGTGGCGCAGACCTACGTGACCATTCCTATCTACCTGGTGTGTGCGGTCATCTTCATCCTGTTGAACTACGCCGGCATGCGGGCGATCACCTACGCGGAGAGAAGGATCGCCATTCCCGGTTTTGCGGCGACGGAGGGCTAGATCCAATGGGCGATAACAGCTGTATTCTGCGGGTGGAGGACATCCACAAGACATTCGGGGACAAGGAGATCCTGCGAGGGGTCTCCTTTGAGGTGCACAAGGGAGAGACCAAGGTCTTCATCGGCCCATCGGGAACGGGGAAGAGCACGCTGCTTCGCTGCATCAACCAGCTCACCCCGCCCGATCGGGGCAGGGTCTGGCTGCACGGGGATGAGGTGACCAACTGCGGCCACCGCATCCACCACTACCGCCAGCGGATCGGCATGGTCTTCCAGAACTTCTTCCTCTTCGACCACCTGACAGCACTGCGGAACGTGGAGATCGCGCTTCTCAAGGTGAAGAAGATGGACACGAAGGCGGCCCGGGAGAAGGCCCTCTACGAACTCCGCCAGGTGGGGATGGAGGAGTGGGCGGACCACTACCCGGCCGAACTCTCCGGCGGGCAGGCGCAGCGGGTCTCCATCGCGCGGGCGCTCGCCATGGACCCCGATGTGATCATGTTCGACGAGCCGACGTCCGCGCTCGACCCGGAGCTGACCCGTGAAGTGCTGGAGGTGATGAAGAAGCTGGCGCGGCAGGGGATGACGATGCTCGTGGTCACGCACGAGATGGGATTTGCCTGCTCGGTCGCGACCGAGATCCTGTTCATGGAGAAGGGCAGGATCGTGGAGCAGGGTTCGCCGAACGAGCTCCTGTACGATCCGCGGTTCACGCGGGCGAAGGGTTACCTGAACCAGTTCACGGACGTCTTGGAGCGGAGGGCGTAGATGGACACGGCGGCCTACTTCTCCGTGGTCCTCGGGCCGGCGCTCGTCAAGGGGCTCTGGACCACGCTCGCGCTCATCGCCTGGACCGCCCCGTTCGGCCTCCTGCTCGGGACGGGAATCGCGGTCGGGCGGCAGTACGGCGGCCCAATCCTCTCCCGCCTCTGCAGGGCTTACGTCGTCTTCATCAAGGGCACTCCGCTCCTCCTCCTGCTCTTCATCCTCTACTTCGGACTGCCCTCGATCGGGATCACCTTCAGCGCCTTTGTGGCCTCGGTGCTCGGGTTCGTCCTCTGCAACGCGGCGTACAACTCGGAGTACATCCGCGGCGGCATCAAATCAGTAAAAGAGGGCCAGATCACCGCCGCCCAGGCCCTCGGGATGACCCGGATGCAGTCCGTGCGGGAGATCGTGCTCCCCCAGGCGCTGCGGCGGGCGATCCCCGGGCTCTCGAACGAGTTCATCTACCTGATCAAATACTCCTCGCTCGCCTACATGATCACGCTGATCGAGCTGAGCGGAGCGGGGAAACTGGCAGCGACGAAGTACTTCACCTACACCGAGACGTTCCTGGCGATCGGGATGGTATATCTCGTGCTCGTCTCGATCACCACCCTCGCCGTGCACCTCCTGGAGAAGAGAGTCTCCATCCCCGGCATGCTCAACGGTAAGAGCCGGGCAACCCTGTAGACGGACTCTCCTGCCCCTTTTCACGACCGTGCGTGCCTGGCACGCCCGCCCATCTCTCAAGATAGCCGCCATCCTCGCCACCCGCGGGTGGGCCCACGGCGGCGGTACCTATTCGAACCCGGATCTATTCTTTGCAGTGCTCGTGGCGGTGGTGGATATCGGGGCGGTGCGGGTGGTCGTGCACCTGCTCGGGGTGCCGGTGCAGGTGGGAGTGCTCGCCGTCGGGCCCGGGGGGCGGCATCTCCGCCGTGTGCTCGTGGTCGTGGTGGAGGTCGTCGTGACGGTGGCGGTGCTCGTGGGTCAAAGACTCGTGGCGGTGCTCGTGCGAGTGCCGTTCGGCGACGAGCAGGTAGACGCCACAGACCATGATCGGAGCGGCCAGGAAGAACCGCAGGTCGGGGATCTCCGCAAAGACCAGCAGGGAGACGGTCACCCCGAAGAGGGGGGAGACGGCGAGCAGCGAGGCAGAGCGGGCGGTGCCGATCCCCCGCAGGGCATGGATGAAGAGCATGCTCGTGAGCCCGCCGAAACTGGCAAACCCGAGCACCATCGCGACGACAGCGGTGTTCGGGTCCGGCCAGGCCACCCCCTGCATGAGAGCGGCGACGAGCGCCAGCGATCCCCCGAGGAGTCCCTTCAGGGCCACGATGGTGACCGGGTCCTTGGCGGAGATGTGCCGGGCGACGTTGTTGTCGAGCGACCAGAAGATGGTCGAGAGAACCACCCCGATCGCCGGTATCGAGATGCCCCAGATCGCCTGCGGGTCCCAGGAGAGGATGATGCAGGACGCGGTGACAAGCGCGAGCGCCAGCCAGATCCTGCTCCCGACCGACTCGCGGAAGAGGGATGCGGCGATGAGCGTCGTCGCCACCGCCTCGAAGTTCAGCAGGAGGGCGGCGGTCTCCGCGGGGGTGTTCGCGAGCCCGTTCATGAGGGCGAGCGGGGCCAGGAACCCGCCAAAGACGATCACGCCAACGAGCCAGGGGATGTCTGCCCTCTGCAGGGCCGCCTCCCGTTGCGTCCTGCCGTTTCCGTTGCGCGTGACCAGCAGGAGGAGCCCGAGCGTCCCGATCCCGCTCCCGATGTAGAGGAGGGCGGAGAGAGCCAGCGGATGGATCTCGGAGAGCAGCAGCTTGGAGAAGGGTGTGCCGACACCGAAGAGGGCGGCGGTCATCAGGCCGAAGATCAGCGGGTTTCGGGACCAGGAGGGCATGAAGGTACCGTATCTATTGGTCTTCCGGGGAGATATAAGGTGCGAATTCCCGTACGCTGCATCGCCTGGATATCAGCATTGTGCCGCCAACCGCATGTGCAATAGCTATCGAAAAAGAGTGGAGGAGAGCTCACTTCATGTTGTACTTCTCGATGAGCTCCTGCCAGTAGGGATCGGCCTGGAGTTCTGCGAGCCCCTCGTTCAGGGCGTTCAGGAGATCCACATCCGATTTCCGAACCGCAATCCCGAACTGCTCCTTCGTCTCGACGAATCCGATCGTCTTGATGGATTTGCCGGCGATGATGTCTTTCAGCACCAGATCGTCGTACATCACAGCATCGATCCGTCCCGCCTCGAGATCGTTCACGGCGAGGGGCGTGTTGTCGTAAGTCTTCAGGCTGTCCTCCGGCATCAACCCTTTATCGATCAGGTTCTCCTCGATCCACATGGCAGCCGTGCAACCCCGCTGCGTGCCGATCTTCGCTCTGCCGGCGAGCACGTCATCGATCGTGATCGAGGATGCGTTCAGGGCAACCACGTCCTGGTTCACGGTCCAGTAGGGGATGGTGAAGTTCACCTTCTCGGCGCGCTCCTCGGTGATCGTCATGCCGGAGTAGATGAGGTCGATCTTACCGGCCTCGAGAGCCGGGATGATCCCGTCCCAGGCAGTCTGCTGGAACTCGACGTTGAATCCCTTCTTCTCGGCGATCCAGCGCATGGACTCGACGTCGAAGCCTGTGGCCACGCCCTTCTCGTCTATGAACGAGAAGGGCGGGTAGGGAACGTCGATGCCGACATTATAGGTCTTCGGCGCGCTCGTCGTCGGAACCGCTGTTCCTTCACCCGTGGGTGGAACCTGCGTCTGGGTGCCGGCGCATCCCGCCAGGAGGACGGCCAGAACCACCACGGACACAACCAGAGAAGAGAGTAGAACCTTCTTCATGAGAATTGGATTGACAATGAGGATGTAAATACCTTGTTAATTGCGCATGCTGCGACACTTTAAACAGTATCTGAATGGCGCAATTCACTTCTTCCCCGGATCGGGGTAAGCGGTGGTGCGGGCCACCGCTCCGCGGGGAGGACGGGGATGATCCATGATCATCCGGGGGATATCGGGAATTCTGCGTGTCATAGGCTGGCTCGGGGGGCGTGAAAGGTGAATGTAAGGGCTATTGCCCTCCCGTTGCATTAATCGCCCCTTCCCAGAGCATCTATATGGCCGAATCTGCGAAACATATATATACTCCCATGGGGACTACCTCCTCGGTGATCCCATGACGGTTTCGCTCATGTTGTTTCAGATCAACGCTGTTCAGCGGCAGATCGAGGAGACTATCGCCTCGATCATCGCCTTCCTACCCAACTTACTCGTAGCGATCATAATCCTGATCATAGGCTGGATCCTGGGAAGGTTCCTGGGCCGTATCGTTGCAGAGGTCCTCGACCGGATCGGAGTCGACGATGCCCTTCGGAAGACCGCGGTTGGCCAGTACATCGAAAGATCGGGAACCAGCATCGTCAGATGGTTCGAGCTCCTGGTCCGCTGGTTCATCTACCTGATAGCGATCTTGGCTGCCATCTCCGTTCTCCAGATCACTTCGCTGACATTGTTCGTCGCTGCCATTGTCGCCTACATCCCGAACATCATCATATTCCTGATCATTCTGGTGGTCGGATTCATCCTGATCGACTGGCTGGTGGATTTCCTGCAATCGTACGGGCGATCCCAGAACATCGAGTATATGGGAGTCTTTGCCCTGGTGTTGCGGGCGTTTCTCTACTTCGTGGTTGCGATCCTCGCGCTCGAGCAGCTTTTAATCGACCTCTCGATCATCTATACCTTCATCACCCCGATCGCCTGGGGCGTGGGTCTGGGTATCGGTGCAGGGATCGCGTTCTTCTTCTTCTTCGGGTTCCGCGACCGTGCACCCCGCATGATGGGGGACCTGATGGGCTCCATGCAGCACGAGACAGAGAAGGTAAAGCAGCAGGAGCAGAAGAAATAACCTCTTTTTTGCTCCTGCCAAGACCTGACCCCTCCCCTTCTTGGCATCTCCGAAGAAACCTTTAAGTAGTGCCGACCCCTCATTCGCCGGCCTGCCGTGCGAGCCGGTGCTCGCAGCAGACGAAGCAGGAGATGAAGAGATGGTAAATGCAGGAGCAGAAACGGCGCCCGAAGTCCGCCCGCGGAGGAGGGAAGGCGAGATGCTGATCTCCACGAGGGACATCCGGGACGCCCATGTTCGAAACACGGCAGGGGACGACCTGGGCGCGATTGAGAGCCTGGTGATCGATGCCGCCAGCGGCCAGGTGGTATACGCGGTCCTGGGTTATGGCGGGGTTCTCGGATTCGGGGAGAAGCTGTTTGCCATACCCTGGGAGGCGATCACCCTCCGCCCGGAGGAACGGGAGGCAGTCATCGATGCGGCCAAGGAGCGGTTGGAGAGCGATCCGGGATTCGATCGGAGCCAGTGGCCCCGAGAGGGCGACTGGACGCTGATCACGAGCCCGCCCGCGACGGCACCCCTCCGTGAGGAGGAGCTGCGCCGCCCCGTGGAGCCGGAGCGAGCGGTAACCACCGAGACCTATATCCCGCCCCGCGAGCGGGAGGTGGCGGCCCCGCGGCGCGAGGAGGTGACGCTGGTCACCGCGGCCGAACCCCGCGAGACGATGCGTCCCCCTGCAGAGGAGCGATTGACTGCGATGGAGGAGGTGCCGGCGGCAGCCCGGACCGAGATCGTGCAGGAACGCACAATGCCAGGAGCCGAACATCTGAGCGCTGCCGGGTTCCAGGTCGCCCTCCGGGGCATGGATTACCCAGCACGGAAGCAGAACCTGATCGAGCGTGCCCGGGAGAACGATGCTCCGTCTTCCGTTATCGAGGCGCTGGGGCAGTTCGAGGACCGGGAGTACCGCTCCGCCGCCGACGTGAGCCAGGAGTTCGGCAAGATCCGCTGATCCTGCCGCAGGACAAGAAACCGGAGGATACCGACAGGAGTGCCGAAACCTATATGTAACCCTGCCGCATCATGCCCCGCCTTGCCGAGACGTCAGGAGGATAGAAATGGCAGAAGTTTTGGTTGTGACAATCACGGAGAGTCGACCGGCGCGCGTTACGCGCCTCCAACTGGTCAAAATCGAGGATATACGGGGAGCAAAGGTCCAGAATATTGAGGGGGAGGAGATCGGGTCCATCCGCGACTACGTGCTGGACCTGAACAGCGGGGCGATCCTCTACGCCGCCCTCGCCTATGGCGGCGTGCTCGGGGTCGGGGAGAAGTTGTTCGCCATCCCCTGGGAGGCATTGATCCCGGAGCCAGGCCAGGGCGTGTTTTACGCGGATATTCCAAAGGAGCGGCTTGAGGCTCTTCCAGGTTTTGACTGGGACGCCTGGCCTATCGCGGGTGACTGGTCGCTGATCGGATCATTCCGCCCTTCGGCCGCCACCCAGCCGGTCTCCCGACCGCTGCAGATGGAGGTGCGCGCACCCGTCCGCACGGAGGAGGAGATCGCTGCGGAGGCCGTCCCGATCCAGCCCATCACGCCCATCGAACCCGTGAGTGCTCCGCAGACGGCGCGATCCCGTGAGGAGGTGGTGATCCTGGTAGAACCCCGCACCGTGCCGCTGCCCGCAGAAGGGGCGTCCCGTGCGTTCCCTTCCGCGGAGATGCCGCCGGAGACACGGTTCGCCGAGGAGCCGCTGGCCACTCCGGCGAAATTCATGGCTCCGGCGGCGGAGCGGTATGGAGAGGCCGCCCACACCCATCTGAGCGCCGCTGCCCTGCAGCAGTATCTCAAGGGGGTGGACTATCCCTCCGACAAGCAGGGGCTGATCGCCAAGGCGCGGGAGCACGGCGCCTCTACTGAAGCCCTGGAGGCGTTGCAGCGGTTTGAAGAACGGGAGTACAGGTCCGCCATCGACGTAAGCCAGGAGTTTGGACGGATAAAATAACTTTTTTGAGCTGCCGGTCGTTCAAGATCCCCGCGGCAGTCCGGACAAGGGCAGACCCGCAACCCCGGTCCCCGGCTCTCCGGACCGATGCCGGTGCTCCCGTGCAATATCGCCCGGTTCCGGCTGTTGTGCGGCATGGGACGGGGATGCCGTCGAAACGGTTATCAGGGCTGTATGCAGGAGGAAGTTCGCATGACAGTTGAGCGAGGAGAAGTCCCCTACAACCCTTTCCGATGCCCCGTCTGCGGCTCCGAGGAGAGGATCCTGCTGGAGATCGTGCCGGGATCCCGAGGCCCCGTCTGGCGTCTATTATGCAACTTCTGTCGGTATGAGGAGGAGGTATCCGAGACGGACCTGGATGCCCGCGCACTGCAGCCGGCGGATGGCACCCGCCCGCACTCCTGAAGAAGGGATGCGGGGCTTCGGGGTCCGCGGGTGCCATAATGGCACGGGCAAAGGTTCTATACGAGGAGGGCAACAGAGTGCAGGACATGCCCGGCACTCCCGCCCTCCAGTTCTGCATACGGCAGTACTCCCGCTGGGGGTGCTACTCCCTGATCCTCCGGGCAGCAATCCTCGTTCCCTTCTTCCTGCTGATCCTCCCATTGGGGCTCGGTCTCATCTTCGGCATCGCCCCGCCGCTCATGCTCTCCCTCATCGGATCCACGCTCCTCCTGCAGGCGGCGGCGTCCGCGGTGGGGCTGGGGCTCGGGATTCCCCCGCTCCTGGTGCTGGTCCTCACCACCTCTGTCGCCGTCGCGGTCATGCTGGCGATGCTCTATACGCTGGACATCTTCGCGCAGCAGTCCCGTCGGCTCCAGGACTGGGTCCGTAGAGTGGATGAACGGATGCAGAAGTACACGGTCCTGAAGCGGTATGGCGTGCTGATGCTCATCCCCATCATCTGGATCCCGGGGATCGCCCTCTACGGCACTCCCATCGTGGCCTGGATTCTGCGGTTCAACCGCCAGCTCTCCATCGTCGCCATGGTCGCAGGCTGGACGGTCGCATCCGTGGTGGTGATGGCGACCGCTCTCGGGCTCGTCTCGCTGATCTTCTAGGGTAATCCGGGGCCCGGTACGGCCAAGGCAGAGCAGTGTTTATCTAATAGCAATCGCAAGGTGATCCCTATGCATGCCCTGCGGACTGGAGAGCCAGGAGCTCTGTTCGTCCTGGCGGTGCTGGCAGCGGCAGTCCTGCTCAGCAGCGGATGCTTGGGACCGTTGCAGCCGAACATCAGCGCATCGGATCCGACAGCCCACGACTGGAGGCTCGTCTCGTACCAGGAGAACGGCGCTCCTACCGCGGTCCAGCATGGAACGTCGATCACCCTTGGCTTCGAGGATTCCCGGGCGTCCGGTTCTTCGGGGTGCAACGTCTACTATGCCGCGTACACCCTTCAGGGGTCGTCGCTCCGCTTTCAGCTGAACGGGCAGACAGGGATGCACTGTGAAGAGCCCGGGGCCATGGATCAGGAGAGCGCCTACCTGGACCTGCTGGCAGCTGTGGAGCAGTACCGCATCGACGGGGACCGGCTGGCGCTCCTCTCGGCGGACGGGTCAACGCTCCTTTTGATGGAGGAGTACGCCGGGCCCGATCCGCGGCCGTTCAGCGGAACGGTCTGGACGCTCGAGAGCTATGCCAATGGGAGTGCCGTGGTCCTGCCCCGCGCCGGCACGACGATAACGGCGGTCTTCTCGGCGGACGGACGGGTGACAGGCTCCGGCGGGTGCAACCAGTATGCCGCAGACTACATCAGCAACGGGTCCTCTCTCGAGGTAGGAACGGTGAGCGTCACCAGCAAGTCCTGTTCGGCGCCTGTCGCGGCTCAGGAGGCCGCATACCTCGACCTCCTCGCATCGGCAGAGGAGTACAGGGTGAACGGAGACTGGCTCTCGCTCCGGGTTGACAACAGGACAGTTCTCTCCTTTCAGTCTGCCTCCGAGGACGTCGGAGTAAAATAGGCTATCGGGATAGGGGATCCCTTCAGAGCGGGATGGCTCGATGCTCCTCTTGCAGGAGCATCGCGATCCCTGTGGATGCCCTCTGCGAATCCTCGCAGTAGCGCTCCGGATTCATGATAAACTGCTTCTTGCAGCTGAGATCACAGAAGTAGTAGGTTACACCTTTGTACTGGCTGGATAGGGGAACGATATCCCCGTTCAGTTCCTTCTGACATACTGGATCGATTATCATGTTCGCCTCCTGATTCACAAATGCACCTTCTTCCTGATATCCTTTGCGGCGACCATGACTCTGTGCCACACCCGCGCGCATGCCATGGCCAGAGAGGGGAGTGTACAGCTGTAAGATCCTCCGCCCGGATTGCACAGCTGCTTTCTCAGGGAAGGGGCAGGATCCGATGAGACAGGCTGCCGGCGGTCTGGCTCCTCACGGGCGATCGCGGGCATCCTGCGCGGAGCTGCCCAAGAGGGCGCAACTCGGTGGCGTCCCCGTTTCACTCGAACTGTTTTTTAGCAGCCCGGTACGCCTCTTCCTTCCGCTTCCGCATCTCCTCTGCCGTCTTCTCATGCTCGGGGCTCGTACCCGCATCCGGCTCGATCGACTTCGCCTTCTCCATGATCTCTCTTCCCGTCGTCTGCATGCCGGCAATTCCCGTAGACTCCTCCTGCTCCCGCCTGTATCGCTCCTCCTCCCTTCGGTACTGCTCCTCCGCGGAGGGTTTACCGCTGGCGGACTCCTGAGATGGCTCCTGCCCGAACGTGCGGGAGGTCCCTTCCGCCATCCCGCCCTCTTCGGCGACGGGAATCGCCTTTCCGCGGGCTTCGGGCGTCTTCTTCAGGCGCACTTCCAGCACGCCGTTCTTGAACGTCGCCTGCGCCCCCTGCTCGGTGACCTCGGCCGGCAGGAAGATAGTCCTCGACATCGCCCCGTAGGTGCGCTCCCGCATGTAGTAGCCCTCCTCCTCCTGCTCCACCGTCCGTTCGAGCCGCGTGGCGAGGTGCAGCGTCCGGGGGTCGAGGAGGCGGATCGAGATGGTCCCCCGCTCTACACCGGGAAGGTCGGCGATCACCATCACCTCGTCGCCGTGCTCCCGCACATCGACATGCATCTCGGCGCCGCGGAGCGCGGGGAGCATCCGTCCCGCCTGCCTTCCGGCCTGCTGCCCGAACTCACCGAGTCCGGTCATCATCTCGTCGAACCGGCGCTGCATATCCGACATGATCTCGTCGAACTGCCGCCGGAATCCGTAGGGTGGTCCTCTCCATGCCATTCCATTCACCTTGATCTGCAGGGAAACCTGCAGGGCCTCTAGAGGTAACCTGGATATAAAAAGCATTCGCGGATCCGGGTATACGCCGCAGGGAACACCCGCAGGAAGGAGTCCGTGCCGTCGAGTCCCTCCTTTCGCAGACGATCCCGCTGCATGGCGCCATCCCGATCTCTTATGGCGGATCCCTGCATACCTTAAGGGTGTGCCCGAGAGGTCCGAACGGAAGATTGTTCTGGCAATTGCTACCATCGCCTCCTTCTTTGTACCCTACCTGACATCCTCCATCACCGTCGCCCTCCCGGAGATCGGGCGGGAATTCTCCCTGGATGCGGTCTCCCTGGGCTGGGTGATGTCTGCTTACGTCCTCTCCACTGCCCTGTTTATCGTCCCGCTCGGTCGCCTTGCGGATATCTACGGGAGAAAACGCATCTTTCTCCTCGGTGTCTTGATCCTGACCGTTGCATCCCTGCTGGCCGTCTTCGCCGGGTCCGCCGATGCCCTGATCGCCCTCCGGGTTCTCCAGGGCGCCGGCGGCGCGATGATCTTCACCACCTCGGTGGCGATCGTGACCGCGGTCTACCCGCCCGAGGGACGCGGACAGGCGCTCGGGATCACCCTCGCTTCGGTCTATGCCGGACTCTCGTTCGGCCCGTTCATCGGGGGCATCCTGACCGCGTATATCGGCTGGCGGAGCATCTTCTTTGTCGTTGTTCCGCTGGGCCTGCTGGTCTTCGGGCTCACCGTGCAGAGGGTGCAGACGGAGTGGATCGCGGCAGCGGGTGCACGGTTCGATCTGCCCGGCTCGATCCTCTACGCCGGCGCCCTCTTTGGCGTGATGTACGGGCTGACGATCGTCCCGGACCCCCTTGCAGCGGCCAGTATCATGGTCGGGGCGGCCATCCTCGGCGGCTTCCTGTGGTGGGAGCTGGGGTGCGAAAGCCCGGTTCTGGACATCTCCATCTTCCGGAAGAACACGGCGTTCTCCTTCTCGAATCTGGCCGCCCTGATCAACTACGCATCGACGTATGCGGTCGGATTCCTGCTCGCCCTCTACCTCCAGTACACCCGGGGCCTGAGCCCTGCTGCTGCAGGGCTCATCCTGGTCGCCCAGCCCGCCGTCCAGATGATCTTCTCGCCCCTCGCAGGCCGCCTCTCGGACCGGATCGAGCCCCGCGTGGTCGCCAGCGGGGGCATGGCGCTGGGGGCAGCCGCTCTTGCGGTCCTCGTCTTCCTCACGGAGACGACCCCGCTCTGGTTCGTCGTGGCGGTGCTGATCCTGCTCGGGCTGGGGTATGCTCTCTTCTCCTCCCCGAACACGAACGCGATCATGTCCTCGGTCCCGCCCCGCCATTACGGGGCCGCCTCCAGCATGGTCGCGACGATGCGTGCCCTGGGGCAGCTCACCAGCCTGGCGATCGCGATGATGGTCTTCTCT
>JAXDAH010000079.1:0-7503 GCA_034679905.1 Methanomicrobiales archaeon
AGCACGCTGCCGATCTCGAGGGCGAGAGCCAGGATATCGCAATCGGCCGGGGAGAGGACGCCCGCATCCCCGCTGCGGGCGGCGGCTTCCGCCACCGCAGTCCGGGCGGCGGTAGAGGAGGGATCCCGCACTTGGAGCCCCTCGGCGAGCATCCGTTCGAGGCGGAGCTTCGATCCGATGTCGCGGATCTCCTCGACAACGGAGGGGGTAGTGAAGCGCGGCTCGCCGGAAGGGGGCAGATCCCGGAAGAAAGCCGATGCGTCCAGCACGGCGGTCATGCGCTGAACGCCACCCCCTCCCTCTCCTGGATCCGGATCGGAAGTCCGAACTGTTCCAGCAGCCAGACCATGGTCTCGGCGTGCCGGGACAGGCCTGAGGCCGTATACGTGCCGCCAAACGCTGCGAGATAGATGAGCAGCTGGTCGGACAGGTGCAGATCCACCGATCCTCCCCCCGCCATACTCTCGAGCAGGCTGCGGGCAGCCCTCTCCCCCACTTCTTCCGCGGGGAGACCGCGCTTCCCGAGCGTGCAGGCGCCATGCCAGCCGGACCAGACCGTGCAGGAGCTGCCCGCACTCGCACCGCTCTCCCTCTCCAGCCGCACATCAATCGCTCCACCCAGAACCGGACGGAGAACCTGCTTCGCGGCCCGTGCCTGGCGTTCGGCCACGTGGCCCGGAAGGTTGGAGGAACAGGAGACGATCCCCCGGGATACGGGGAGGGGTTCCCGTTCCATGCGAAGGGGAGAGAGGGTCGCCGGCGCCACGGTAACCCGCACCTCTCCCCCGCCTCTCGGGTAGTATCCGCGCTTCCGGATGGCAACCTCTATCGTCGCACCGGAGGTGCAGAGCGCACGGCAGAAGACCTGCTTGAAATAATCCACCGTCGGGCTTCGATCCACCTCTGTCCCTCCGAACAGGGTGATGCTCCCCCCGACCTTCAGGACCGGGGGAATGTATGCCTGGAGCACCAGCGGGATCGCCCCTGCCGTGCCGATATCGATGACGATATCCCGCGGCTCCAGCCGTCCCGGGACGAACGCAATCTCCCGGCTGCCTGCAGTGACCCCCCTGCAGTCTGCGGAGCAGGTCTCAGCAACGGCCCGAATCGCTGCGGTATGCTGGGGTGCCAGGCCGGGCCGGGGGCGGTTCTCCCGAATACGGGTGATCCGCACGGGAGTGGCGGTCATCGCCGAGAGGGCGACGGCGGATCGCAGCAGCTGCCCGCCCCCCTCCAGATGCGATCCGTCGATCGTCAGCATCCGCGAAGTCCGGCAGCGATACGGGAAGCCGCGCTGAAGAGGCTGCTGCCGCACTCGATGGTGTCGCTCGCCGCCACCGACTCGATGCCCACGCTCTTCAGACGGCCGTAGGCGCCACCGGCGAAGACACCGTGCACGCAGACGGCGTGCACCGCATGGGCGCCCTTCTCCTGCAGCTTCGTTGCGGCCATTGCCAGCGTTCCCCCGGTGGATATGATGTCGTCCACGATGACCACGGTACGGGCGGCGACATCGATGGTGACCGGCTGCATGCGCACCTCGTCGCCAGAGATGCGGACCTTCTGCAGGTAATCGGAATCCCAGCCGCCGACCGCAGCCACGTCGGCGGCGAAGGCTGCAGCACCCTTATCCGGGGCGAGAACGAGAGGGTTGTCGATGTCCATGCCGCGGATGTAGGCGCCGATGTCGGGAGCCAGGGAGAGGTTCTTGGCCGTCGGGCCGAAGTAGGAGAGTATCGTCTCCTTGTGGAGGTTGACCGTGAACACCCGCCGCACACCGTCAGAGAGCGCCCGCGCCATGGCCCGGGCGCTCACCGGCTCGCCGCGCTGGAACCGCCGGTCCTGGCGGGCGTAGCCCATGTAGGGGAGCACCAGGTCGACCTCGGATCCTTCGCAGGCGTCGATGAGCAGGAGCAGCTGCACCAGAGCGTCGCTGTCCGCCATGCTGCCCACCACCACGGCCTCGTCCCCGAGCTCTCCCACCTGCAGGTACTGCTCCCCGTCCGGAAACCGCGAGAATCTTGTATCCACCATCTCCGCCTGCAACTGCTCCGCAATCCTGCCCGCAAGAACCTGAGAAGCCTCTATTCCGACTACCTTCATGCGCTCACCAGTATGCTGAAAGTACTTAAACCCGCAAGAATAAATATATAAGTACCTTGGGTGAAAAGAGGTTAATTCTACGATGGAACTGACAAATACCCAGATTAATCATGACGACGACCTGTTCGGGGGGCTCGAGCTCGACACCTCCTCCGATATCGAGGTGCCGCCAAAGCTGATCGACCAGGTGATCGGCCAGGAGCACGCCGTGGAGGTGATCAAAAAAGCTGCCATCCAGAGACGGCACGTGATGATGATCGGGAGTCCGGGGACCGGTAAGTCCATGCTGGCCAAGGCGATGGCCGAGCTGCTGCCCAAGGAAGAGCTGCAGGACATCCTGGTCTATCCCAACTTCGAGGACAACAACAACCCGATCATCCGCACGGTAGCCGCGGGGAGGGGCAAGCAGATCGTGGCGGCGCACAAGGCAGAGGCGCGCCGCCGCCTGCAGATGCGCAACACCCTCCTCATGCTCCTCTTGATGGGCATCATCGGCTACGCGTTCATCATCTTCCAGTGGCTGATGGGCATCATCGCGGCTGCATTCGTGTTCATGGCCCTCCGATACACAACGCCGAGGGAGGAGCATATGGTCCCGAAACTGCTGGTCTCTCACGATGTCACCGTATCGGCACCGTTCATCGACGCCACGGGATCGCATGCGGGGGCGCTTCTCGGCGACGTGCGGCACGATCCCTTCCAGAGCGGAGGTCTGGAGACCCCGTCGCACGACCGCGTGGAGGCCGGGGCGATCCACCGCGCTCACGGAGGCGTGCTCTTCATCGACGAGATCAACACCCTGACCCCGCACTCCCAGCAGAACCTCTTGACGGCGCTGCAGGAGGGGGAGTTTCCCATCACCGGCCAGTCCGAGCGGTCCAGCGGGGCCATGGTGCGGACCGAGGCGGTGCCCTGCAGATTCGTCATGATAGCCGCCGGCAATGTCGACGCGATGCAGGGGATGCACCCGGCGCTCCGCTCCCGTATCCGGGGGTACGGCTACGAGGTCTACATGAAGGAGACCATGGAGGACACGCCGGAGAACCGCCGCAAGTTCATCCGCTTCATTGCACAGGAGGTCAAAAAGGACGGCAGGATCCCGCATTTTGACAAGAGCGCCATCGAGGAGATGCTGCGCGAGGCGCACCGCCGCTCCAACCGCAAGGGGCACCTCACCCTGAAGCTCCGGGATATCGGGGGGCTCATCCGCGTCGCTGGCGACCTGGCCCGCCAGCAGGGCGCCCAGGTGACGAACGCCGCCCACGTGATCGCGGCCAAGGCGATGGCGCGGTCCATCGAGGAGCAGATCTCCGACGATTACATCAAGCGAAGCCGTGACTACGAGCTCACGGTGATCGACGGCAACCGGGTCGGCCGCGTGAACGGTCTTGCCGTCATGGGAACGGACAGCGGTTCCGTGCTCCCGATCATGGCGGAGGTCACGCCGATTCAGGGAGCCGGCGGAAGCGTGATCGCCACGGGCATGCTGAAGGAGATCGCCCAGGAGTCCATCAAGAACGTGAGCGCAATCATTAAAAAGTTCACCGGCAAGGACATCAAAAATATGGACATCCACGTCCAGTTTATCGGGACGTACGGGGGGATCGAAGGCGATTCCGCCTCCATCAGTGTCGCGACGGCGGTCATCAGCGCTATCGAAGCGATCCCCGTCCGCCAGGACCTGGCAATGACCGGTTCCCTCTCGGTTCGCGGGGACGTGCTGCCCGTGGGCGGCGTCACCTACAAGATCGAAGCGGCGGCAAAGGCGGGCATTAAAAAGGTGCTGATCCCCAGCGCCAATGTGGATGACGTGCTGATCGAGGACCGTTACCGCGAGCTGGTCGAGATCGTACCGGTATCCAGCATCCAGGATGTCCTTACCCATGCCCTCGTGCCCGAGAATACGGAGGGGTTCCTTTCCAAGCTTCGGAAACTGGCGGCGCAGCCTACAGCCCGGATCCTGGACAGCCCCCTCACCCGTCCAACGGTATAGCTTGCATGCAAGGCATCCGCTACTATGATATACGCCACGTGAAGGGCGAGGCGACTCTGATCGATATCGATAACGGCGTGATCGAATCCGCCGGCGCCTCCTTTTTTGATCGGGCGGTTCTCCGCGTCCTGGGATCTCGGGGCTGGGGTGCGGTGACGATTGACAACTTCTCCGAGATCTCGAAGTCCAAACTCGAGCGGCTCCTCTTGGATGCAGATAACCTGGCTGCGATCACCGAGGAGGCGGTCGATCTCGCCGAGGTTTCCCGGGCCCCGGTCCCGGTCCCCGCCGGAGGGGAGGACCCGGCAGACGTTGATCTCTCGGAGAAGACCGCACTCCTCCTCTCCATCGAGCGGGCGGCACGCCTCCCGGGCATCGTGAACACCCGGGGCAACTACATCGAGAGGAGAGAGACGGTTACTTACCGCGACAGCGCCGGCACCGAGGGCTCCTACACGCTGACGCGGAACGGCTTCTCCATCCTCGCCGTCGCCCAGGCACGCGGGATCGTCCAGATGGCGCGGGATCGGCGGCACACGATCGGCGGATTCAATCTGCGGCACCAGGAGGCGATCGGGCGGAAGACTGCAGAGATCGCCGTCGCGCTCCTGGACGCCAAACCCGCCCGCGGGGGACGCATGCGGGCCGTCCTGGATCCGGAGCTGGCCGGCGTTTTCGCCCACGAGGCGGTCGGACATGCCAGCGAGGGCGATCTCGTGCGGGAGGGCAACTCCGTTCTCCGCGGGAGAATAGGCGAACGGATCGGGACTGCCGGGCTGACCATTGTGGACGATCCCAGCCTCCAGGAGTTCGGGTTCGAGCCCTTCGATGCGGAAGGCGTCTCGGTGCGGCGGACCGAGGTGATCCGGGACGGCGTGCTCTCCTCCTATCTCCACAGCCGCGAGACGCTGGCAGCCCTGGGGAACGGGGTTCCCGGCCACGCCCGGGCGGAGGCGGGAGACATCCCCCTGGTGCGGATGTCGAACACCTTCATCGAGAACGGGGATGCATCCCTGGACGAGCTCCTGGAGCGATGCGGGCAGGGAGTGCTGCTGAAGGGCTCCCGGGGCGGCCAGGTGGATCCGGGCAGGGGCGTCTTCCAGTTCAACGCGGAGTATGGCTATCGGATCGAGAATGGCGAGATCGCCCGCATGGTGCGGGACGTCTCCCTCTCGGGCGAGATCCTCTCGACGCTGCACAGCATCGTCGGCATCGGCAACGACCGCAAGATGCATCCGGGCTACTGCGGCAAGGGGGGGCAGACCGTGCCGGTGAGCGACGGCAGCCCGCACATACTTCTCGCGGATGCGGTGGTGGGTGGCAGTGGACTGGATTGACGAGATCATCGAGGAGGGGCGGCGGTACGCCGACGAGGTGGAGATCTACTACACGGAAGGGGAATCCGTCTCCGCCGAACTGAAGCGGGATGTCCTCGGGGTGGCTACGAAGTCGCAAGACCGCGGCCTCGGGATCCGGACCATACGGGAGGGGCGGATCGGGGCCTCCAGCACCAACGATCTCCGCCGCTGGCGGGAGTGCCTGGAGGCGGCCCTGGCAGCAGGACGGCTGGCGAGCCCCCAGGCATGGCACGGCCTCCCCGGTCCCGCGACGATCCAGCGCGAGGCGCCCACTTTCGATCCCTCCCTGACACCGGATCCGATGGTCGCGAAGGGACTGGTTGCCGGGATGCTCCAGGGGGCGTCCCTTCATCCGGTGGAGGTGACGGGGGGATCTGCCGGGCTGTCCCGGACCACGATCACGCTCGCCAACAGCGGGGGAGTCCGGTACCGGAACACCTGGACGCACCTGCGGGTCTCCCTCGAGGCCATCCGCGAGCAGTCCACGGGATCCGAGTTCGACAACTCCGCTTTTATGGACGTGGATGCGGAGAAGGTTGGCGAGCGGGCGGCATTCCTGGCAGCGGAATCCGTCGGCGGGGTGGACGTGGAGAGCGGCGACTACGACCTTATCCTCTCGCCCATTGCCGCCGCCCAGCTGATCGGCATGGTGCTGGTACCGGCGCTCTCGGGAAGAAACGTGCACGCCGGTCGTTCCCGGCTGGCGGACCGGATCGGGGAGCGCGTCGTGGACGAGAAGATATCCCTCTACGACGATCCCTTCGCCCGCGGGCTCGGGAGCACCCCCTGGGACGCCGAGGGTGTGCCGGCGCGAAGGCTGGACTTCATCGCGGACGGTGTCCTGCAGGGATTCGCCTACGACCTGAAGACCGCCTATCGCTACGGTAAACAGAGCACGGCGAGCGCGGTCCGCGGGGGGTACGGCGGAGCGCCCTCCATCGGCGTGCATAACCTGATCGTGGATGGAGAGCGGTCGGACGTGTGTAACGAGCGGGCGATCTACGTCCAGGACGTGGTCGGTGCCCATACGGCCAACGCCTTATCGGGCGACTTCTCCGTCGAGCTCTCCAACCCCTTCTGGATGGAGGGTGGGGAGTTCGGGGAGCCGATCAAGAAGGCGATGCTCGCCGGCAACGTCTTCGACATGCTCTCCACGATCGGGGGGCTGGGACGGGAGTCCCGCGTGGTCGGTCCGATGATCCTGCCGGCGATACGGGTCAGCGGGCAGCGTATCATTGGCTGAGAGAGGAATTGTTCGGGCCATACGTGCCCCAATCGGACTTCCTGCCAGGGATCCCAGGGGCTGGCCCGTGATTTGCCGTGGACGGCTATCTCGATGAGATCAGGATCTCGCTGTCTTGCACCTTGAAGTTCCTGACATCGGGAGGATCCGTGATAAGAGCCTCCAGTTCTGAACTCGCGGTCTGAAAAATCCCCCTGCGAGAGGCATTGAGCGCCTCCTCGTCCTCCCAGAACGTGATGATCACGCCGGCGTCGGGATCGTCCAGGGCAAATAAATCGAGAAATCCACGGTAACCCTTCGCAGCTCGGGCGTCATCTGCAACTGTCCTATCCAGCAGATCGAAGGCCTCTTCCCGCTTGCCCTTCCTGAATCTCCATGTAGACATCCTTGCGACTACCATTTCGATCGGAGGCAGGGGGGGTGAGAGTTAATAAGGTTTCCGCAGATCGGATTGAAAATCTCGCGATATGAGGGTGCAGTTCTGGCCTGGTGGCATTCTCGCGATCCTCTATCCCCGGGATCAGTTTACACAGGCACGTTGCCGACACGAGCTTCGGGTTATGTTTAATAGCATCTCCACATCACGAATCCAACACCAAGTTTGGGCGGCTCTTGTCCCCTCACCTCCGCCCCGCCCCCTATTAGGCAATAAAACCGATTCTGGAGAAGCAGGGGGGAGAAGCTCTCGAAGGGATGAGCAACCCCGGATCGCTTCTGTTCCTCCCTCGCCATTGGCCTGGATCTCATCTGTATTATTTAGCAAAGTGTATCGCACGTGGCGATGAGGCTATAGGAGAATTTTGAGA
>JAXDAH010000080.1:0-11074 GCA_034679905.1 Methanomicrobiales archaeon
GGGGGCTGCGTGGCAGTACAGCGATAGAACTATCCCGTCACTGAATTGTGTATCGACGGGAGGCGAGTTCCTGCAGACCGCTGCAGCCCCGACGCGGGGAGGTTGGAAGCGGGAATAATGGTAGTTCGACTGTCACAAACGCGCAGATCGAAGCCGGGAATTATCCGACTCCCGCCTCCGAATTCCCGCCCGTATAACCATTTACCATATTACAAAAGTGTCCTATACAGAATCGTTAAGCAGGACGAACTGGTCCGGGTGCATGGAGATGCGAATGCGGTGCCGATGGACGAACGCCGCGATGCGGGAAAAAGCATCGGCGAAACGCTTCTGCCAGGGATAGCGGCATATGGAGTGGGAAGCGAAGGGAACCAGATCGGAGGTGATCCGAAAGAAGAGGATGCCGTTTTTTACGTTGAAGTCGAGCATTCGATACAGGCACTCGAGATTGTTCTGTATCGCCTGTTCCAGACGCACCTCCGAGTAGGATGCCAGGCGAAACGTCGCTCCAGCCCGGCATCCGATACTCCTGTTGATGCAGGGATACCCGATCCGCACGATCCTCACCGCCCTTCTACCCTGTGATGTGCCGTCATACTAGGATCTTCCGGGCCAGATAAGATCTCCGGCGTATTTTTTCCCCTGTACCGCGGATAACCCCTCGACGATCTGGATGCTCCTCTCCGGGGGGGTGCATAGTGCGATAGGCCCGTATCGGCCGGTGAATGCCGAGGAGAAGCTCCTCCGTTGCAGGAAGGGGGCGGAGGGGTGTGCCCTTCCCCTTAGAATACCGAAAACCTTCAACCTGGATGCGAACTTCGACAGAGCCGATCCCCCGTCCGATGCATACGGAATCATAAGTTAAATACGACAGGATCGCCCAGATATCCGGAACAGCAGGATGGATTCATGCAGCTGACAGAACACATTCACGCCCTCAGGATTCCCTTCCGGGTGGATGCGAACGGTGTCTCCCTGGAGCGCTTCGTCGTCGTTTATCTCATCTACAGCGATGCGATCTACCTGATCGACAGCGGGGTGGCCGGATCCGAGAAGGTGATCCGGGACTACATCGAGACGAGCGGGAGAGACTACGGCGAGATCGCCATGGTTCTCCAGACGCACTCCCATCCCGATCATATCGGTGCGACGCGGGCGATTCGGGATGCGACAGGGTGCAGCGTTGCAGCGCACCCGCTCGAGCGGGCCTGGATCGAGGATGTGGAACTGCAGGCACGGGAGCGACCCGTCCCCGGCTTCCATCGCCTTGTAAGAGGCTCCGTTCCTGTCGATCGGGCCCTCGAAGAGGGGGATCTCATCCCGATCGGCGGCGATCTCGCCCTGCGCGTGCTGCACACCCCGGGCCACTCGCCGGGATCGGTCACGTTCCTGTTCTCCAGGGACGGCGCACTCTTCAGCGGGGATGCGATACCTCTGGGCGGCGACCTCCCGGTATACGTAGATGCCGTGGAGTCCGTCCGCTCTCTTAGAAGACTCCGTCAGATCGGAGAGGCTGATCTCCTTCTCGCTGCCTGGGACGATCCGCTGCGGGGAAACGCGGTTCAGGAGCGTATGGATGCGGGACTGCGCTGGCTCCGGCGCATCCAGGAGAGTGTGAATCGAGCCGTCGGCAGTACGGGCTCCACCGATCCTGCCGTAATCACGGGAGACGTCCTGCTGGATCTGGGAATCCCCCCAACCGCGGTAAATCCTCTCGTCGTACGATCCATACAGGCGCATCTTCAGGCCCGCTGCCGGGCGGACGTGACATGGGAGTGAGAGGGAGATCGGCTCCACTCCCCGCCCTATACGGCCTCTCCTGCGGATCGGGTGAGTTCCGCCAGCGCACCGAGATAGTTCTGCCTCTCGACCTCGAACCGGCGACCCATCTCTTCGAGCTCGGCATGACTGAATCCATCCCGCACCTCGTTCAGCAGGACATCTTCGGTCTCGACATGGAACCGGACCAGCGTCTTCAACTCCGCCAGCGCGGCTCTCCATTCAGGATCGATCGATCGAAGGGTGAACGCTTCCCGCAGTCCGCGGCGGATGCGAGCGTGATCGTCGAGGGTCTCTTCTATACGCTCCTGCAGCGTACCCTCCAGGAGGGGGGAGAAGACATGCTCCTCAGCGTACATATGGGTCTGCAGCTCCCGTTCCATCCGCAGGAATCCCTCAACTCTCGCGTGTAGCTCCTTTAAGCCCGCTTCCTCCATCAGTCCGTCCAGATCGGAAAGGATCATAGCGTGCTCGTTCCGTATTCTCTCTACGATGTCGGTCATATCAGCCTCCAGCAGGCATCGCGCCCCGAATGGGAGATCCGGCGAAACGACGGGATTTCTGATGCTCCTGGTATCTCCCTTCACGCATCGGCCTGGAAAGGGCAGATCCTCGGGCTCCGTCCACACGCCGCGGTGATGCCAGCGGATGCAGCAGGGGTCTAGGGCCGGGTACCTGTCAGCCCCGGTTGTTCGGGTGCCAGGAGCCCCACGCCGCGTGTGCGGCGCTTCGCGTCGATGAAGCGGGAGCTGAAGAGTCAGGAGTTCGTCTCCGCTGAAGAGCGCTTCCAGGCGGGGCAGCAGAAAGCGCTTCCGCCCCTAGGGTCTGGAAAATCCCTCTTCAGTCTCTGGAGATGGCTCCTCCAGGCCGGTTCGTCCCGCCAGCAGTGCAGAAGATCCTCCAACTGCCGATGGATCCCGGCATGCTCCTGAGCTGCCTGCTCCACCTGGTCCGACGCGGCATCGCGCAGCAGAGGATACGGAACCTCCTCCTCGCCGTAGGTATGCATCTGCAGATGCTGAAAGAGCAGCTCCAGCGGACGGTTTCTCGCCCCGGCATCTGCGGTCCATCCCCATTCGAGACTGTCGTCCAGTCCGGAGAGAATCCTGTTGTGATCCTTCCGGACCGTGGCTGTGACGTACTCCATCCCGCGTCTCCTCCAGGTTCCCTTCGGATATATTCAGTTTGTTCTCCGCTGTGCCTCTACGGCACCCGATCTCCCGCAGCCTCTGAACCGGACCTGGCAGCCCATGTCCCGATCATACCCCCTGTAGCGTCCGGGGATCGGCTGCGGGAAAGGATACGGGGGGTGCATCCCCGCCCTGCATGTTCCCCGATATCCTGATTATCGGGCGGCTTCAGCCCGTCCGGGCGCGGCGGCGGCCATCTCCGGAGCCCGCTGCTTGGCATCCTCGAACTTCTGGGCCATCTGCTCCAGTTCCTGCGTGCTGAACATATCCCTGGTTCTGGGGAAGATCTTCTGCTCCTCGTCGTTCACGTGGTGCTGGATGTTCCCCTTCACCTCCTGGAGGCGGGACTTCCATTCGCTCTCTTCGTGCCACTGGCTGGAGAGCTCCTGCATCTGGATTCGCACCTTCTCGTGCTCGTTGAGGGCATCCTGTATCATGTCCGGCGTATCGTTCCGTATCCGGGGATAGAACGCCTCCTCCTCGCCGTGCGCATGCTGGAGGAACATGCGGTGCACGCGATCAAACTCCATGTTCCGGGTGCCCCGCTCTGGAGTGGTTCCCCTCTCCATGATGGTGTTCAGCCCGTTCATCACTTCCTGATGCTCCTGCATGAGAACATCGATGATATTTTGCGCCATTACCTCTCTCCTGTTGTATCGTCTCGCCAATCGTCCATGCCGATCCCGTACCCCTTCCCCCCACGAGCACGTATCCCTGGCTCCTCCTCTATCTAAAGATATTCGTGCTTCTGCTAACGCTGATGCTTCCATGGCTTCAACCGTCGGGGCAGATACGCTCTCCTGGATGAGACGCTCGTAGCGTCCCTCCCATTCCCACCGATCGGGCATATCCCGTGGCAGGATTGCCTCTCCTCCGCATTCGGGTGATGCTACAGATGCTGGGCGAGGACGTGTAACCGCTGCACACGCCCCGGGTCCTGCCGTGGTTTTGCATTCGTCTGGCGCGGCATCGCTTTCAGCACAACGTTCTCTCACGTCGGTCTCCAGCCTCGGATAGCAGACCGCCGCTCTCGCATTCATACGCGCGAGCGGTTCCTTTGCGAAGCTGCCATACCCGACAGGAGATGCGTACTGGCGTTCCGGCTCGACGGGATCCAGGTGTCGGTCATGCCGATACGCCCCGAGGCGGTTCCCACTGCACCGGGGGGCGGGCTGAAGCTGAGAGGGAATCGACCCTCCTTCACGACCAGCTGTGAAGGTGCCCGTGAGCGTCCCGGTATCGCAGTCAGGTATGGTTGTCGCGGCACCTCTCTGCGCAGTCGCGATTCCGGCCCGGGTAATGGGATCCTCCGTAGTAGTGTTGCGATACGCCTGGATCTCGACGATGAATTCCCGCGTCGATGGGATCTCCTCTAAACCGTCCCGCGGGGGATTCGCTGGGTCTCGGGATCGCTCTGCCCTTCTTAGTAGATGACTGCCGCTGGGCTGGTGCTCTTTGCACGCCGGGACATCCGCTTTACCTCTTCAAAATCCCAGGAGAGCTCCTGTAGAGTCTCGTCTCCCAGGAGTTCGCGGGCACGGGGCAGAATACTTCTCTCCTCCTCCTCGATATGGTGGCGGACGAGCTGGTTCAACTCCTCCAGCCCCTCCAGCCAGCGTGCATCGCCTACCCGCATCCCTACCGTGGGTCTTCCGAGCTGCTGGAGATGGGCCTTAACCCCGCCGTGCTCTTGTTCCGCTTCGCGGATGCGGTCCTCCATCTCCGGTCTCAGCCGCGGGTAGAAGGCGGCCTCCTCCCCCTGCATATGCGCCTGGATCTCCGTGGCAACTTCTGCGAATCCCAGAGAGGCCTCTTCACTCGCCGCAGATATGTTGACGGCCGTGACGCTCTCCGGTGGCGCCGTGATGCCCTGATCGAGCAGCTGATGGAGATCCTGCATCAGCTTCCTGTGATCCTCCAGGATGAGATCGATGAGATTCCGTGGCATCATTCATCACCCGAATACTGATTTTTATGCGGTTCGCGCTTCTGCTGCCCGAGCACCCTGCCGCAATCGTCCTGGAGTCTCGGGCCGATCGCTGCGATACCGCTGCACTGCCCATACCCGCACCTGCCTCTATTTATACGTTGCGTCAGATCCCTTGCCGCCGAGATCGGGCTGAGGAGAGCAGGTCGATGCCCTCTGAAATGGGGGACGAGCGCCTCCCGGTTCCCGGAGGAGCGTCCGTGCGGGAATAGAGCGGAGAGAATGACTCCCAGCCCGATCGATTCCAGTCCTCTCCAGAAGGGGTGTACAGGACGGAATTTTTTGTATCCTGGAGAATGAGCCGATCGCTTGCGGGAGGGGGATGCACCCCCTCCGCAATCCTGTCCCTCTACGACTGCGAAAGGCCTGCAGGAAAGTTGCGGGATCTCCGGAGATCCCTTCGTGGCGCCGCGCCAGGCGATGGGACGGAGGAGCAATCGGTCGCGGACGTCTCCAGAACGATCGTCCCGGGCTCATTCGTTCGTCCCCCTGCGGTTGGCATTTCGCAGGCTCCTCTCGCGTCGGTGTCTGCGTTACCCCGTGTCACCTCCCTGCAGGGGGTGAGGCCGACACGATCCCGAGCATCCGAAATCGCTCTGCTGCCGCCGTGGCCGTTGAGATAGCCGAAAAAGAGTGGGAAAAGTGCCGGCATCCCTCTTCCCCGGCACGGAACAGCGGTTGGAGCAGTCCGCCGTACTTGTGGAGGCGGCGAGGAGATCTCTCACCTGACCCCGGGGATCGCCTCCAGCCTCTTCTCCACGGCGCCCCAGTTCACGATGTTCCAGAAGGCATCCACGAACTTTCCTCGGTCGTTCTGGTAATCGAGATAGTAGGCATGCTCCCAGAGGTCCAGCACCAGGACGATGGGGAGTGTAGGGTAGACGTGGTTGTTGTGCTTCTCGATCTGCATGATGATGGGGCGCCGTGTCGACATCTCGACGGACAGCGCAGCCCAGGCGGACCCCTCTGCCCCCGTCGCAGCGGTGAACTCCTTCTTGAACCGCTCGAAGCTTCCGAACTCCGCGTTGAGCGCATCTGCCAGGGCTCCACCGGGCTTCCCCCCCCCATCTCCTCCGGCGGGCGCCATGTTCTCCCAGAAGAGGGAGTGGAGGACATGCCCGCCGATGTTGAAGGAGAGTTCCTTTAACAGTGCCTTCATGTCGAGATCGGTCCCCTCCCGGCGGGATCGTTCCAGCTTCTCCAGGTCGGCGTTGGCGCCGTTCACGTACGCCTGGTGGTGCTTGTCGTGGTGCAGACGCAGCTGCCGCTCCGATATCGAGGGTTCCAGAGCGTTGTAGTCGTATGGCAGCGGCGGCAGATTGTACGTCATCTTCTCAGCCATGTGCGCATCATCTCCATCTATCCGCTGTCAGACCGTCGCCCGATCCCTGAACCGTATCCTGCACCCCGAAGAGCCGCGGATGCCGCGATCGCTTGAATTCTCCAATGGCTGTCCTGCAGTATCAGACAGTTGCGGTCTACACAGCCTCCGACATGCTTCACATCGCGAATTAATAAAATTAATGGAGCCCCTGCAGGCGCTGCAGCATCGCTTGAAGTGGCTGCGGCGTCGGATCAGGAGACGGGTCCTGCATGGCGGAGGGGCCTCAGCGCTCCTCTCCCGCCGGGGCGATCATGCCTTTTTTGGAGGTGAGGAAGCCCTCCTTCTCCAGCGCTTCCAGCAGAGTGCGGATCCGCTCGCCGTCGCCGCCCAGCTCTGCAATGAGGGCATCGACGGACACCTCCCCCTCTGCCAGAACGAATCGCAGGATCTCGCCGCGGACCTGCCGGTCCGAACCCTCGAAGATCCCCTGCGCCTGATATGCCGCACTCCGACGGTTGGGGTTCGCCACCCGCTTCTTCAGGCGCGATCCATAGTCCATCAGTGCATAGTACCACGCACGGGGATTGTCCCGGACGAGGGCGAGCACCACCAGGGGCTCGATCTCCGCGTCTTTCACGCCTTCCCGACCGGGGCAGAAGAAGTGGATGAATACCCTTCGGATATTGGTCTCGATGAAGACGGTCGGCAGGTTGAAGGCGTATGCGGCGATGGCGGCAGCAGTCGCCTTTCCTATCCCGGGAAACGTCGTCAGGACCTCCACATCGGAAGGGAGGACGCCGTCGAACTCCCCTACCACCCTCTCGGCAGTCTTCTTCAGGGCGATCGCACGGCGGTTGTAGCCCAGCCCTTGCCACTCCGCAAGCACATCCTTGAGGGGTGCAGACGCCAGGCTGTAAAAATCCGGGAACTGCTTCAGGAAGCGGTCGTACCTGTTCACCACATGCTCCACCTGCGTCTGCTGCAGCATGATCTCCGATACCAGGATGGCATAGGGATCCCGCGTCCTCCTCCAGGGAAGGTCTCTACCGAAGTGCCGATAGTACGTGAGGATGAGCTCCTGGAAGAGCTGGATCGAATCCGTAGCTGCACCGCTCGCCTGTATCCGCTCGTGAAGGCGGCGCTCGAGATCCAGGATGGCGGGATCCAGGCGCCGCTCGTGTATGTCCGTCAATTCTTCCTGTACAACTCAGCTCGAAGCAGCATAAACGCGATCGATGAGACTGGCCCTGAATCCTGCCGTTCAGCATCCCTGCGGAGGATCGGGAGCGCTTCAAGCCGCCTGACAGCATACTTTATGAGGGGAAGCGCACCATATCCCGTCTCGCGAACGGCGGGGTCGGATGCATCGAGATTCAGGCAGGACTCCGCGGGCGGAGGTGCCAGGAGGGGGGCAGGTGACCGAGTGGAACCAGACTCATAGTCGAAGAGAGGCGCTGCGGGCGTTTGTGTATCTGACCCTCTCGGACGGGCTCATGATCTTCCTGGCCGTTCTCATGGCCCCGATCGTGCTCCTGCCCATCGTATTCGACCTGCCGTCGTCCCTGATCCAGCTCTTCAGCATCGCGGATACCGCCATCATACTGGTCTTCGTTCTGGAGTACTTCCTCAAGCTGATCCTTGCCCCGGACCCCCTGGCGCACTTCCTGAACCGATGGCATCTGCTGGATCTTTTGATCATCACGCTCCCCCTGCTCGAACTGCTGCCGGGAACGGCACTCTGGTTCTTGCGCTCCTCTCCCACGCTCCGTCTCCTGCGGGTCGCGCGTGTAATCGCGGTCGGGGGAAGGACCGTCGAGCGGAGGATGGAGGGTCCCATGGAACCGCAAGGACCCGTCCAAATCTCCACGATGCAGATACGGGGTGTCGTGTCCGATCTCGTCCACGTCCAGGAGCTCTCTCCGGCGGATCTGGAGATGTACCTCCGCTCTCCCTCCGAAACCTGGATCCACATCGCCGGCGTATCCGCGATCGACTTCGATCCCCTGAGCCGTGCACTGGGCCTTCCGAAGGTGTTCCTGGAGAGCAAGCTGAAGAAGGCCTCGTATCCGCGGATCGACCTGGTCGGGAATACCTGGGTGATATTCGTACAGGAACCCCGACGCCAGGAGGCCGTACGGGGGGGAAGGCGTTCTGCGACGGTGACGCAGAGCGACATCATCGCCCTGCTCTACGGTGCCACGCTCGTCACGATCACGCGGCGGGCGGATGCGTTGTTCGAGACCCTTCGCAGGAATGCAGCGTCCCGTCCGCCGGAGGAGCGCACGATCCCGCTCCTCGTGCTGTATACGCTCCTCGAGCACATCAACGATGCATATCGACAGATCCTGGGCAGCATCGAGGGGGAACTGATCCAGCTGGAGAATGTTCCCGACAGGGAGATGCCGCCATTCTTCCTGGAGACGACCTTCCAGCTGCGCCGCGAGACCAGCCGTCTGGTGACGAGTCTCTTTCACCTGCGGGAGGTCGTCTCCACCATCGTCTCCCGAATCGGGGAGCCAGAAGGCGCCGCCCGGAGCCGGACAGGCACCTTCGATGCCGTTCTCGGGGATACGGAGTACCTTCACGAGACGGCCGAGAACGTGCGGGAGGGCATCGTCTCTCTGATCGAGCTGCACATCAACACGGTCTCTTACGAGATGAACCGCGCGATGCGAATGATCGCGGTCCTCTCCGCACTGGTGCTGATCCCGACCCTCGTCGGACAGCTGCTCGGGATGAACATCCTGGATGCTCCCTGGAACGTCTATCTCTGGCAGGTGGCCACGGTAACCATCATCGCCATGCTCGCCGTCGGCTGGATCTTCTACAAACTGGGCTGGCTCCGCTGAACAGCCGGGACGCGGAACCATCCGGGATGCGAAGCCGGGCTCTGTCGAAATCCGCATTCAGGTTGACGGCTTGCTGGTGCCCTCGGGGGAGGGCTGAAATCCCTCCCGCACGTTCGAGCGATCGAGAGGCTTCTCCGGTATCGATGTTCCCCATCCAGACAGGCCTATCGCACTATTTCCCCCTCCCCTCGGTGAGGGGAGGGGGCGGCCCGGAACAGGCCGCGGGGAGGGGAGCATCGCATCCGACCAGCGATGCGACATCCGCTAGTAATAAAAATGCCCCGGAGGGCTTTTCTCACACGAAAAAGTGCCGGGGAGACCCGCCACGGATACCCTGGCGACCCCATGGCAGGAGCACGTTCTCTCCGTTACCTGTGAACCTGTTGTTCAGGCCGGCTGCAGAACGGATGCCGGCACGTACGATGACGATCCCCGTCCAGAAGATACCGGGTGGAGCAGGGAAGGCGGCGATCCCGCAGCTGGCACCCCCTGGACAGACGGGCTCTGACGTTGCCTCCTTCGCGGAAAAGAGAAGAATTATGTATCTATGGGACGATTTCCGTACGCAGATGTGATCGGTATGGAGGTCGTAAAAATCCCCCGCATGGAGAAGAAGGAGTACGACGAACTGATCTATGAGGGATATGTATGCCGGATCGCCTTCATCGGAGACAAGTATCCCTATATCGCTCCATTTCTCTACGTGTTCGACGGCAATTTCATGTACTTCCTCTCCACGCGCTACGGCAAGAAGATCAAGTTCTTCCGGCAGCATCCCTATGTCTCCGTGGGGGTGGAGAAGTACAGCAGCGATCTCTCCTGGTACAACTTCGTCACCCTCCAGGGCCGTCTCGTCGAGGTGGAGGATTCCATCGAGAAGAAGGTGATCCGCCAGAAGTTCATCGCCATGATCCGCGACAGGCACCTCTCGAAGAACATTCTCGCCGCTCTCGGGCACTCCCCGCTGGAGAACATCGAGTCGATCGCAACCGAGGAGCGCTCCTGCATCTGGAAGCTGACAGGCGTTACGGATATCGTCGCCTTGAAGAACCTCTAACCTGGCGATCCGCCGCCCTCACAGGCATCCTTGCAGCCCGGCGCGGGAGCTCCGCTGTCGAACCAATAATCACTCTCCTTTAGCGCGCCGCGAGCGTCATCCTGTCTTTGCCATCCGGGATGCGCTCGCGTATCAGAAGAGCATCACTTCCAGCGCCAGCACGGAGAGGCAGGCGACGAGCGTGGCAGGTGTGACCAGGAGTCCGACCTTGATGAACTCGCCGTAGGTGATCTGGATCTCGCGTCGCCGCAGGAGACCGATCCACATAATGCCCGCAAGAGAGCCGAGAGGCGTCAGGTTGGCGCCCAGGTTCGACCCGACGACGGTGGCGAGGGCAGCGGCGGTCAGGTTCTCTCCCGAGAGCACGCCGACCACGGGGATGAAGGCGACGGTCATGGGAATGTTGTTCAGGATGTTCGCCGAGAGGGCCGATGCCACTCCGTAGAGAAACACATACGCAATGCCGGAGTCACCGCAGAGCGATGCGAATGCCCGCGCGATCGCGCCGGATACGCCGTAGACGGATAGGGCCTCGACGCTGATGAAGAGGGAGAGCAGAAAGGGCACGACGGCCCAGGGCATCCGCCGGATCGTGGCCGGGACGGCAGAGCTTCTCCGCGAAGCAGGCTTTTTCTTCAGGCAAGCGGCGTACGAGTCCCGGACGGCGAGAATGCAGAGGAGGGTGAGTGCGAAGGCGAGCGTTATCCAGTGGAGCTCGATACCCGCATAGGGGGCGACGGCAAGGGCGATGATGCACCCGAAGAGGAGCGAGATGCCGAGCGCGGCTCCGGGGCCGTCGGTGATCGCGGATCGGGGGTCCGCGGCATAGCGGTGCTGCCGGGGCTGCGCGATCTCTCTCCTGAAGAGGAGATAGAGGAGCGCCGCCGA
>JAXDAH010000081.1:0-4596 GCA_034679905.1 Methanomicrobiales archaeon
TGCCACGGGAATACCCATACCGAAGATGTAGATGATGTTCACCATCAGCTGAGTGATCGCCATCATGAGCCCGCCGCCGACGGCACCCGCGGCGAGAGCGACCAGCAAACCCAATTCCGCTGCCCAGGCACCCCCGAAGAGCCCGGCGAGCCCCGCACCAGCCGCCAGCATCGCGACACCGGTCGCAATACCCGGCGCCTGGCCCATGGCTGCAGGCGCACCCCCTACCGGCACGAAGTGCACACCGAATCCGATGAGCACGCCGCCGATGATGATGCCGATGAGTGCAATGAGTATTACCATGATACCGAGAGTCTCAAGGACGACCATGTTACGCCGCCTCCTCTGGTTTTGCATACGGGCCGTAGGTCTTGCGGGCCCAGATCTCGATGTAGCGGTCGATGACAGCGAAGACCAGAATCACCAGAATGCCGACGATGACGGCACCCCAGCCGTTTGCGATCTCCTCGAAGATGACCGTCCGCCAGAGTTCGAAGAAGACAATCAGACCAAAACAGACACCCGACGCAGGACCGCCGAGTTTGGACGAGAACCAGCCGTTGTCCAGCGAGTTGCGCTCACCGGCCTCTGCATACCGAACGATGTTTCCGGAGGCAGAGATCGGCACGCCCGCACCGAACTTCTGGGACTGGTACTGCCGCTCTTTTCCGTAGAACGGGTTGCCGCTCGCAGAACCTGCCGCACCGAGGGCAATGCCCCATACGAGGCCGAGCAGCGGTAGCGGGAACGGGTGGCCCAGTGCCACGTTGATCAGGTAACACACGGTCACTGTCGTGAATATTGCCACGAAGGCGTGTGCCATGGCCACGGTGGTCATCGACTTGATGATATCGATGTACACCGGCTGTCCGAACTTTGCGAGACTTGCGGTTCTCCCCAGGTATGCCGTGGTGGCATAGATCCCCTGAACGAAGACTGCCAACGCAGAACCGAGGATGATCGCGAGTACCGCATTCACCTGCATGGCCATCAGAGCCCATGCCACTCCAGCGCCCAACGCAACCCACAATCCGTAGGCAGGGGGTTCACCGGCAATCGCTTTGTTGAAAATTCGGTGAATGTACCCCATCTGCGGAGCCAGCTGAACCTGAGAGTTCGGGTCACCCTGTGACCCGATATCAGATTCCGTGTCTTCCGCAGCGCCGGCCACAGTGGCGAGAGCTCCGGCCAGTGCAGTTATTCCGATGCCAAACACTATTTGGTCAACCATTTAGCATCCTCCCCGCGTGCTGTGCACGAGAGCAACTACAAACCTTTTGTGGTTCAACTTAAAGTCGTTTGGCGTTTTATTAAAGTTTTCGAAAAGTTACACTCTTTAAACGCGCAGTTTCGAAAGATACGGGGATGTACGTCCGAATTAAGCATCTAAAGTTACCTTAATGCAAAAAAAGTTGCGTTTCTACGAACGCGGTTTTCTTTCCGCATCGAGGTTACCGCAGACTTTATTTAAAGATAGGAGTTCAACGCGGCTTTGTTCACTCGCAACCGGTATCCGAACGGCGAGCGGGACGCCTGTACCAAACAGGCCCGATCGTCCGTGACACCGGCCGGAACACGGACAGATTACCGTCCGATACGATATCTGCAGCAATTTGACGAAAAGGTTAAGAGCGCACAGGTGCAATGGTCATCCCCTACCAGAACGGGATGCCCGTACTTCGGGGATGCACACACCCCTGAAAGCCGCCGGTATGCTCTCCTAGAGTCGGATGACTGCGGGAACTGCACGGAAGGGCCAGGTGGCTTCATTCGCGCCGGAGGCACGGCGAGGAGACCAGGGTCGGTTGAAGACGAACCACCTGCCGCCGCCGGAATAACAGCGAATACCGCATGCAGAGGCAGGAGCATACACTGAAAACGCAGTATAAGACATAAGGTAATAAGTTCGGCTGTCTCAGGTTCAGACTGAGCGATGGCAGACCGGCCGATACCGCAGCACCTGCGAAAGGAGATCCTCGCTCTCCAGAGAGGGGAGTTGACAGAGCACCATATCTACCGGATGCTCGCAGAGTCGGTGCAGGACAGCAACAACCGCCAGGTGCTTTTAAGGCTGGCGGACGAGGAGCAGATACACTACCGGATCTGGGAGGATCTGACCGGGGAATCGGTTCGAGCGGATGCCCTGCGTATCTGGCTATACTATGGCATTGCCCGCATCCTCGGGATCACGTTCGGGATCCAGCTGATGGAGAGGGGCGAGAACCGGGCGATCGGGGAATACCGAAGACTATCAGCAGAGATCCCTGTGGCGGAGCGGATCGTCTCGGACGAGATCGAGCACGAGAACCAGCTCGCGGACATGATCGACGAGAAGGCGCTCCGCTACGTGGGTTCGGTCGTGCTGGGACTGAACGATGCCCTGGTCGAGTTCACGGGCACCCTCGCCGGGCTGACGTTCGCGCTCCAGAACACCCGCCTCATCGCCATGGCTGGCATCATCACGGGGATAGCCGCCTCGCTCTCCATGGGGGCATCCGAATACCTCTCCCAGAAGTCGGATGGGCTTGAAAACCCTCTGATGGCGGCAATCTACACGGGCGGGGCGTACGTGGCGACGGTCGTGGTGCTGATCGCACCCTACATGCTCCTGGAGAATCCGTTTGCCGCTCTCCCCCTCACCCTCACCGGGGCCATTATGGTGATCCTGGTCTTCACGTTCTACACCTCGGTCGCGAAAGGGGTCCCCTTCTGGAGGAGGTTCGGGGAGATGGCTGCAATCAGCCTGGGCATTGCCGCGGCATCGTTTGTGATCGGCCTCATTGTCCGATCGGCGCTCGGTGTAGACATCTGAGCCGCTCATCCTCGGCTGAGGAGGGTATCCAGAACTAATACTAGGTATGAGAGCATATAGTCTAGCAGGAGAGTTGCCAGGATGGCCGGTACCAATACGGGGGACGCGCAGCCTCGCCGCCGGGGCAGGCCCCGGATCAACAGAGTGATCGAGAGCGCGGCGCAATCACGCTGTTACGAGCCCCGGTGCTGCCCAAACGAAGAGATGGTGCGGATCCTCCCCGAGGAGCTCGAGATCCTGCGGCTGGTGGACCTGGAGGGGTTCAACCAGGAGACTGCCGCTGCGACTCTCGGGGTCTCACGAAAGACGGCATGGAGGGACCTGCACGAGGCGCGCCGCAAGGTCGCCGATGCCCTGGTGTACGGGAAGGGGATAGAAGTAGCCGGCTGCGCTCGGGAGAATACGGAGCTCTGTCCCAAGATCGCCGGTACCTGCCCGGGGAAGAGCAACGGCTCCTGTCCGTGGCGACACTGCTCCAGAGACGAACCGCACTCCGGGGCGTGAGAGGGGCCGACCGCTGGGGCCTGCCGCAACCTTTTTTATTTATGCGCTTATGAGTAATATATACGGAATCATCCTCCGACCAGTATGAGATCCGGGTCGCATGGATGATTACGGAGAAGAGTCCCGCTGATCGCCGTCCAGATCGCGGAATGGATCTGCACGACCGCGGCAGGGAGAGTTGAGCATGAAGACGCCACTTGTCACAGTAGAAGATCTCTGCATGGCCTTCAACGGAAAGGAGGTCTTAAAGAATCTCTCCTTCCAGATCGGAAGCGGGGAGATCCTGGGAGTCATCGGAAGGAGCGGAGCCGGAAAGACGGTGCTGATGCATCTGTTGCGGGGGCTGGATCACCCGCCGACCGGCGGCAGGATCGTCTACCACCTCTCCGTCTGCACCCGATGCGCCAACCTGGATCTTCCCGGTAGAGCTGGCATGCCCTGCCCGCTCTGCGGGGGGGAGCTCGTCTCCAGGGATATCGACCTCTGGAATACGGGGGACGAAGACCTCCGGCGTCGGGTCATGCGGCGAACGGCGACCATGTTCCAGCGGACGTTCGCCCTCTACGGCAACGACCGGGTGATCGAGAACGTGCTGCGGGCGCTCGACGATGCGGGCTTTCCCCCGGAATCGGCGATCAGTCGTGCCGCCGAGCTGATCGACCGGGTGAGACTCTCCCACCGCATGATGCATATCGCCCGGGACCTCTCCGGCGGGGAGAAGCAGCGGGTGGTGCTCGCCCGCCAGCTCGCCAAGGAGCCGGCCGTCCTCTTTGCCGATGAGCCCACGGGAACGCTCGATCCGACGACCTCCGCTCTTGTGCACGATATGCTTGTGGAGGCGGTGCAGGAGAACGGTATGAGCATGTTGATCACATCCCACTTCTCCCGGGTGATCGAGGATGTCGCGGACCGAGCGCTCCTCCTGGCAGATGGCGAGATCGCAGCGATAGGTCGTCCAAAGGAGATCGTGACGCATTTTCTGCGGCAGCGCGAGGACACTAAAGAGGAGGCCGAATGCTCCGCGGGGGATAAGATCCTGGTCGCCCGGGACGTGACGAAGAAGTACATCACCCTGGACCGGGGCATGGTCCGGGCGGTGAACGGAGTATCCTTCGAGGTTGCGGAGAAGGAGATCCTGGGTATCGTGGGAACCAGCGGCGCGGGCAAGACGACGTTATCCCGGATCATGGCGGGCATCATCGAGCCGACCAGCGGGGAGATGAACATCCGCATCGGGGACACCTGGATCGACATGACCAAGCCGGGCATCGAGCAGCGGG
>JAXDAH010000082.1:0-15087 GCA_034679905.1 Methanomicrobiales archaeon
TCCCCCTTGTCCCTTTTCCCCCCCGGGTTCACTCGATCCGGACCTACCCCCCAATGGGGGGGGGGGGGGGGCCCCCCCCCCTCCCCCAACGGCCCCCACCCCTGCTATTGCGATAGCCTCGAAGAGAGGTCGATCGGGGGACGATACTTCGCCGTGTTCCCCCCCGAAAGCAGCAATAGCCCTCGCTCTGGACCGCTCGATCAAAAAGGAGTCCGGAGAATACTGCACCGACCCGGACCTGGACGAAAAACCGAATCGGATCCCTTCTCCCGCATCATCAGGCCTGCCGTCTTCGTGGTGACTGCAGGGGGCAGAGGCTTTTCTATGCTCCGCCCGGCGGAGTCGCGTACCGGTGAAAATGCGTCGTTCGTCGACTGTGGAGCCTGTCACAGGTCCGACGGCGAAGCCGATCCGTACTCGACAGAGAAGGAGCGGACTGGCACCTCCGGCTACCGACCTGTGACTTTGCAGCTGCGATCCTCCTACCCCTCGGACAGGCTGCCCGAGTGCACTGCAGATCCGCGGTCGTCCCGAACCGCCGGGCACGCCGCGCCGGTGCTGCCCCCCAGAACCGGCGACGCCAGTCGGATCTCTTGCATGGCCTCCCGGGCGGCCTTCTGCACCTCGGCATCCTCCAGATCGTTCAGCACCTCGAGCAGATGGTCGAGAGCCTCACCGTCCCGCAGGAGCCCCAGGGACCGCACGGCAGCCAGCCGTACATCCTTCTCCGGATCCTTCAGCGCGCCGATGAGCGCCGCCGCCACTCTCCGCTCCCGGAACGATCCGAGCGCCCGTGCGGCGTTCTTCCGCATGCGGCAGTCCCCGCTGCCCAGCGCCTCGACGAGGGGATCGATGGTGCGGGGATCGATCCTCCAGCGGAGGGCGAGGGCCGCCTCGTAGCGTACGCACGGCTCCGCATCCTGCAGCCGCTCCAGCAGGGCCTCCGTGGCGCGAGGGTCCCGCAGCTCCCCGAGCGCCCAGGCAGCACCGCGGCGTACGTCCTTATCCCCGTCCTGCAGGCAGTCGACGAGCGGCTCCACCGCCTCCGGGTCGTGCATCTTGCCCAGAGCCCAGGTCGCCACGACCCGCACGAAGGCCTCGCCATCCTCGAGTGCGTAAAGGAGGGGGCGGACGGTGCGTCGATCCTTCAATTCCCCCAGAGCCCAGACGGCTCCCAGGCGGATATCCCGGTCCGCATGGGCGAGGACGCCGACGAGCGGTTCGATCGCCGTCTCCCCCATCGCAACCAGCGCCAGGGTGGCATAGAACCGCACGTGCCACTCCTCGTCCCGCAGGGCCTCGATGAGGGGCGGGATCGTCCTCTCCGATCGCAGCCCCCCGAGAATCTCCGCCGCTGCACCCCGCACATGCCGATCTCCCTCGCGGAGCGCCCGGACGAGGGGCCCCACCGCCGCATCCCCGAGGGCGATGAGGGCTTGCTGCACCTGGCGGCGGTCTGCCGACTCGGGGTTCCGCATCACCCGGATCAGGCCGTCCACGTCGCCGGATGCCTGCATCTTCTCGATGTTCGGTGTGAAGAGGCTGCGATTGAACCCCATACGCGCAGAAAACCCCCGTATGCACGAAATCTGCCCTGCCAGAGGAGGGAACTAGAAAAAAGTAAAGGCCGTGATCCTTAATACGCTTCTCGGTGTTGCATTCCCCAGATTAAGGCATGCCCCGTGCCTATCTTCAGGATTGCCGCTCATACGATGAGCCGTTTTCGCATCAGGTTCACCGAGACGACGAACAGGACGCTGGAGACGACCAGGATCCAGGCCAGGTTGAAGAGCAGGGAAGCGCTCAGGTCCGCCAGTGTGAGCGCCCGGATGATCGCGACCAGGTGGGTGAGGGGCAGCACGGCGAAGGCGAGGTACTGGAGGGGCTCCGGCAGGAGCGTGATCGGGAAGAACGTCCCCGAGAAGAGGAACATCGGGGTGATGAAGAGGAAGGTGGGCAGGTTGAGTGTATCGATGTGCGGTGTGACGGACGTGAAGCACATCCCGATGACGGCGAAGAGAAACCCTGCCAGGAACGCGAAGGGCAGGATCAGCAGGGATGAGGGCAGGGCGACGACGCCGAAGAGTACCAGGATGGGCAGCATGATCGTCGCGTTGATCAGGCTCCGCGTCGCCCCCCAGAGGATCTCGCCGGTGATCACCTCCTCGATGGTGAGCGGCGTGGCGATGATGGCGTCGAAGGTCTTCTGGAAGTACATGCGGACGAACGAGCTGTAGGTCGTCTCGAAGAAGGCGGAGTACATGATGGAGATGGCGACCAGGGCCGGGGCGATGAACCGCGCGTAGGATATCCCGTCGATCTCGTTCACGAAGGTCCCCAGCCCGAACCCGAGGGCCAGGAGGTAGAGGATCGGCTCCAGCACCGGCGGGAGGAAGTTCACCTTGAACGTCTTCATAAAGACGTCCCGGTTCCGACGCCAGACCTTCCAGACGCCGCTGCTGAGCTTCGGTAGTTCGAAGTAGCCCACGCCCTCTCACTCCCGCAGGGACCTGCCGGTGATCTTCAGAAAGACGTCTTCCAGCGTTGCCGGGCGGGCGAAGATGCGTTCCGTCCTGCAGCCGTCCAGGAGAGCGGCGGTGATCTCCCGCGGGCGGTCGGTGTAGACCTGGACGCGGTTGTCCCAGACGTCGAACTTCGCTCCCACGCCCCGGAGGCAGTCGAGGACGCGGGGCTGCGCCTCCGCCTCCACGATGCTGGTGCCCACGTACTGCCGCACCAGCGCCTCCGGGTTGCCCTCCACGAATATCCTGCCGTTGTCCATGATCACCAGCCGATCGCAGAGCCGCTGCGCCTCTTCCATGTAGTGGGTGGTGATGACGATGGTGTTTCCCCGGGCCTGCAGGCTGCGGAGCTTCTCCCAGATGAGGTGCCGGGCCTGCGGATCGAGACCGATGGTGGGCTCGTCCAGGATCAGGAGGCGGGGGTCGTTCACCAGCGCCCGCGCCAGGATCAGCCGCCGTTTCATCCCGCCGGAGAGCTTCTCGATGGAGACGTCCCGCTTCTCCTGCAGCTGCACGAACTCCAGCAGCTCCTCGGCCCGTGCAGAGGCTTCTTCGCGGGGCATGTCGAAGTAGCGGGCGTATACCACCAGATTCTCATACACGCTGAAGTCCGGGTCCAGGTTCGTCTCCTGGGGCACGACCCCGAGAAGGCGTTTGATCTCCCGCTGCTGGGTGTCCACGTCCATGGCAAAGACCTCGAGCCTTCCGGAGGTCTTGGGGGATACGCACTGGATCATCTTCATGGTGGTGGTCTTGCCCGCGCCGTTGGGCCCCAGGAACCCGAATACCTCCCCCTGCCGCACCTCGAAGGCGATATGGTCCACGGCGGTAAAGTCGCCATACCGCTTCACCAGATCCTCTGCCACGATAACGGGGGGTATAAGGCATCACCACCGGTAGGCCCGGTCGCCGGGGAGCCCGGGCTGCCGGGGTAATCATTGTGCCTCTACAGAGAAAAAGGTTCAGCTGCGGCGAAAGGGGTGCAGGCAGGAGGGCGGGAGCGCTGCACGCCTGCTCTTTCGACGGCACAGGACACGATCCCCGTTAGTCTGGATTTATTCTTTAGAATTCTAAATATTCGATGCATATTAAAAATCAAGAAATAAAATAATTTAAATATTATATACTCAAAATATCTGTAAATGTCTGCAACGCTGAACGCCATGCCCGATCCGGCGATCGAGGTCCGGGATCTGACGAAGCACTACGGGGAGGTGAGGGCGGTCGAGGACGTCTCCCTTACCGTGGGCAGAGGGGAACTCTTCGGCCTGCTCGGCCCGAACGGTTCCGGGAAGACGACCATCAACCATCTGCTGACGGGCCAGATCCGCCCGACGAAGGGGCAAGCCCGGGTCCTCGGGGTGGACGTCCTCGACCGTCCCCTGGAGGTGCGGGAGCGGGTCGGCATCATCCCCGAGCAGGAGACACCCCCCAGTTTCCTCACGGCGGAGGAGTACCTGCACTTCGTCGGGAAGATACGCGGAGTCGAGCGTATCGATGCGCAGGCGGACCGCTGGTTCCGAATGCTCGACTTCGAGGACAAACGGGAGGTCCTCTGCAAGGACCTCTCCCGCGGCACTCGCCAGAAGCTGATGTTTGCCCAGGCGTTCCTGCACGAGCCGACGCTCGCCTTCATCGACGAGCCCCTGATCAACCTGGATCCCATCATGCAGCGGCGGGTCAAAAACTATCTCATGGAGTACGTCGCGGGCGGGAACACCATCTTCATCTCCACCCACATCCTGGGGATCGCCGAGGAGATCTGCTCCCGCATCGGGATCATCTATCGCGGGCGGATCGTCCACGACGCCCCCGTGCGGGACCTGAAGGAAGGAGGGACGCGGCTTGAGGATCTCTTCCTCGCCTGCACAGCGACGTGACACCGCCGCCCTTCTCCTCCGCTCCATGATCGTCGAGGAGTGGCGGCTCCACTCCAGCGTCTTCGGCGGGCTGATGTTCGCCCTGCTCCCCGCGCTCGTCGTCTTCTTCTCTGCAGCGGCAGCCCTCTCCCTGCCCGTCTTCTCGCTTCTTATCCCCATGGCGCAGCTGGTGCTCCTCGCCCACTACCTCTTCGTCTTCTTCGGGCTGAACGTGGGCGGCTTCGGGCTGATGGGAAAGGAGTTCATGAACCGCCGCTTCGGCCAGGCGAGCCTCATAGCCTACTCCTCGCGGAGCCTGCCGGTATCGGAACGGCGGATCTTCTTCAACTTCCTGCTAAAAGACATCCTCTTCTACTTCGCCCTCTGGATCCTTCCCTGCGTCGCCGGTCTGGCGATTGTATCCCCCTTCCTCTCGATACCCCCCATCGCCATCCTGCGCCTGCTCCTCACCCTCTCCCTCGCCTTCCTGATCGGGCTCTCCGCCGTCTTTCTCCTCTCCACCCTCTACGCCCACTCGCAGAAGCTCCTGATCGGCGCCGTTCTCGCCGTGGGTGCCGCTGCCGCCCTGACGGGCGCATACCTGAACCTGAACATCCTCTGGTCCCTGCCGCCGTACCGGCTCTTCTACGACCTCTCGGCGGGGAACCTGCTCGCATCCCTGGCGCTGGCGGTAATCCCCGCCGCGCTCTCGCTCGCCTTCCTGAACGTGGATTACCCCGAGAAGAAGCGGACCTACCGCAACGCCCTGGACGGGCTGGCCCGCCATATGCCCTGGGCGGCGTATGCTCCCTTCATGGCCAAGGACTGCCTCGACCTCTCGCGGAGCGAGGGGGGTCTCGGGAAGATCCTCTTCTCGTTCCTCCTCCCCATCGCGCTCATCGGGGTGATGCTGTTCGCGTTCCTGCAGTTCATCCCCGGCCTGCAGCCGCTCCTCATGTTCACGCTCTTCCTGGGGATCATTACATCGACCGTCTACAACTGGCTCACCGAGTACGACCTCTTCGCCAGCTACGCCTTCCTGCCCGTCCAGGTATCGACGGTTATCCGCAGCAAACTCGCCAGCTACGCCCTATTCAACGTCATACCCCTGCTCATCCTGGGGGCGCTGGCGATCGGGACGGGGGATCCCGTCTCGTTTCTCCCCGCCATCGCCACGTTCGTCTCCCTCTCCGCCTACGCAGTGGCGGTGATCGTCTACTTCACCGGCCTGCACCCGAACATCCTGCTCTACAACGCCCGGGTGTTCGGCCAGTACGTCGCCGCCCTCGCACCCCTGCTGCTCGCCTTCATCTTCCTCTCGCTCCTATCCCCCTTCTATCTGACCGCAGGGCTGGTGCTGCTGCCGCTCTCCGGCTGGATCCTGCAGAAGAGCTACCGCAAGTGGGACGCCGCGGAGTCCCTGCGCTTCTAGACCGTCGGCGGGATCCCCGCGGTTTTGCCGGGGCAATCCCCAGCATTTATCTGGAGCTAGCATGTATGGTGGGGCGATGCTCTTCGAAGCGTTGCTGGAGCGCCTGCCCGACCGGAGCCTCATCCTGGTCGAGGACGACGTCGGGATCGTGAAGACTATCTTTGCGGAGAGGCTGGCGTCGAAGGCGGCAGAGGCCGGCTGGTGGGTGCGCTACATCACGACGGGCTATAAAGAGGACATCCAGGCGGAGATGCGCTCGCAGGGGCTGGAAGCGATGGACCGGATCGAGGTCACCGATCGGTTCCGGGACCGTAAGGCGCTCGCCGAGAGCTGCAACGGGGATCTCTGCATCGTCGACGCCATCACCTCGCTCCTCCTGGATGCGGAACCCGGGGATCTGGTCGGCCTCGTCGACTCCCTGCTCGATGCCAGCCGGAAGGGGCGGATCATCCTGATGCTGGCGGATCGGGGAGTGCTGCAGCCGGGCACCGAGCGGTTCCTGCAGGTCCGGGCGGACGGCGTGATCCAGTTCGAGGGTGCCGGCGAGGGGAGGTTCATGCGGATCCTGAAGATGAAGGGTTCCCGGGCGACGGCCGAAGCTCCCATCCGCATCACCGACGCCGGGACGCCGCTCCTGGAAGAGAAGCGGGAGCCGGGCAGCCCCAGACACGGCCAGACCTGAGGGCAGTCCCCTGTCCTCGCCGGGAAACGCGGGCACAACCGCAGGCTGCCAGGAGATGCCCGGAGCGCGGCGATTACCCTGCACGCGTCACGGGATGATCTCGCAGCCGTTGTACTTGTCGTGCCGGAAGTCCTCGAGCGCGATGGTGCCGGCGTCCAGGAGCGATCGGATCGCCGGCAGGGCCCCCACGATCGCATCGTGCAGGTTCTCCACCGTCCCGCAGACGAGCTGCCGCTGGTCCCGGGTCCAGGGCTGGAGGATGTTGGAGTAGAGGCAGCGGCCGCCGCAGAAGGAGCGGATCGTACAGCCCTCGCAGAGGTCCGTCGCCTCCACGGTCGGCAGGTGCCGGGGGTCCGAGGTCGCGATATGCCCCAGGTAGTAGGGGCGCATCCCCACCATGCAGGGGCAGGGCGCAATGCTGCCGTCGGTCAGGATCGTGTAGTTGGCATAGCCGGAGCCGCAGCGGAGCCCCGTCGCCGTCCTCCCGCGGAGCAGGTCCTCGACGGTATCCAGGAACGGGTACCAGCGGGGCACCCGTCCCTCGCGGCGCATCGCGTCGACCCAATCCCGCACGAGCCTGCGGATGCCGGGGTTGTAGCTCTCCTGTGCCCAGGTCCCGAAATCCCTCGTCTCGAAGTCCCGCGAGAAGTTCGCGTCCAGCTGCCAGTGGATGGAGGAGAAGGAGAAGTCGTCGTTGCATGCGAGCGCCTGCACCGCGCTGTAGATGTCGGTCTGCTCGGCAACCGTCATCCGCGCGATGATCTCCCCGGAGAACCCGGCGGCGACCATCCCCTGCAGGTTTTCGATCAGGCGGCGGTAGGTCCCCCGTCCACGGTAGTAGTCCGTCAGATCCTCAAGGCCGTCGATGGAGACGAAGACCGTCGAGATGCGGTTCGTCCACTCCGGCTCCAGGCAGTTGAGGAGCTGCCCGTTGGTGTAAATGGCAAACTTCCGCACGGGGGCGTGCTGCAGGATCTCGCGGACGAGATCCGTGCGGAGCAGCGGCTCTCCGCCGTAGAACATCAGGACCGGGTCGGGGTCCCGTGCCAGAAAGGCATACAGGAGATCCAGGTCCACGGCGATCTCTGGAGGCGTGTCGACATCGAGGGGGGCTGCCGGTTCCCCGGCCTCGAAGATCGCCTTGCCGCGGCAGTAGAGGCAGTTGAGGTTGCAGTCGTCGGTGAGGATCAGGTGGTAGAACAAGAAATCCCGGAGAAGTTTGGGAAGGCTGGAGAAAAAATCTGGCGGTTTGATGACGACCCATACCGGTATCGTCGGATAGGCGCGACGACCGCTGCCGCCCTCCGCGGTACGGCGCACCGGCGGCCCCGGCTGCCGATACCGTCTCTATCCGGGACGAACGCCGCTACTGCCCTCCAGAAGATCGGAGGGATCGTCCCCGCTGAAGACGGAGCCTTTCCCTGCCTGTTCCCACATCCCGGCCCATTCGCTAGCTGCAGCCGGAGCGGGACCCGGCTCCGTTCCTGCCCGGGGAGAACCGCTTGCAATGGGACAAACGCAGAATATCGACTAAAGGCTGCATAATAGTATACAGGTGGATATGGGGGGGGAGGACGGAACTCCTGCGACCCTGCCCCTGCGGTGCGATAGGGTTCCATGCCGGATAGCAAAGGGAACACCGGCTTCATAATCTCGGGGAGAGGCCCCCGGTTCGGGTTCTGTCCTGGCTTCCCGTCCTGGCCGAGGGCCCCCATCTCAAAATCCCGCTACCCCTATCGCTGTCCAGGAGGAAAGGATACGTGTCCCCCGCATGCGATACCCTGAACGGGATCCAGCGCCGGTGTTCGGAGCCGTCTTCCCGAGATCGCCGGCGGGGATCGACCTGCCCGGATACCGGGTTCCGGTCCGAAGAATCCCGAGAGACTCGCCAGGATCGGTTACATCATCACCGTCTGCACGGCCGTCGGGTACTTCTGCAGGATGGCGTAGACGATCGCCCGCGAGACCCAGAGCCGCCCGTCGCGGAAGGTGCGGAGCGGACTGAGCTCCCCCAGCGCCTGGAGGGCCTCTGCCGCGGTCCTGTCCGTCAGGTACGCGCTGTCGGAGACCTCCGTATCGGAGTAGAAGAGGATGGGCAGCCGCAGTCTCCCGTGCAGCTCCTTCGGGAGCGCTTCGCCCAGCCGCTGGAGCACGTCCCGGCGGTAGCGATACGCTTCGCCGCCCCGGGTGCGGGAGGACGGGGTCTCCTCCAGGAGAAGGTCTTTTAACGTCTTTCTCTCCGCGACGATGCCCTTGTTGATCCTCCCGAGCTCCGTCCGCATCCAGCGGAGGAAGACGGCGTCGTCGGTCATGGATGGCCGCTCTGACATGCTGGCTCCCGGTTGTGCGCACCTGCGGCGGGGATTCGCGGAATGCCGCGGGTTTCGCAGTTCTATTATATTGTTCATGCAATAAAAATCTGCGCCGCTCTCCCCTGGCCAGAAACTATTATTGCCGCGGAGCAGCACTCCAGAACCCATGGACGGGCGCACCATACTTGTCACGGGTTCCACGGACGGCATCGGCAGAGCGGCGGCACGGATGCTGGCAGAGAGAGGGCATCACGTCCTCATCCACGGGAGGAACGAAGAGAAGGGCCGGGTCGCCCGGGACGAGATCGCGGAGAGCACGGGTTCCGAACAGACCGATCTCCTCATCGCCGATCTCTCGGATCAACGGCAGGTCCGCCGGTTGGCGGAAGAGATTCGCGAAAGGTTCGACCGGCTGGACGTGCTCGTCAACAACGCCGGCGTCTACATGCCGGAGAGGGTGGTCACGCCCGACGGTCTGGAGGCGACCTTTGCCGTGAACTACATCGCCCCGTTCCTGCTCACCCACGAACTCCTCCCCCTCCTCCGGCGGAGCGCCCCCGCCCGCATCGTCAACGTCGCGTCCATCGCGCACCGCAGCGTGCGCAACGTGGACTGGGAGAATCTGCAGGGGGAGAAGTGGTACGATCCCTACGACGCCTATGCCCGCTCCAAGCTGGGCGTCGTCGTCTTCACCTACCGGCTGGCCGGCATGCTCGACGGCAGCGTCGTCTCCGCCAACTGCCTGCACCCAGGCGTCATCGATACCAAACTCCTGCGTGCGTTCGACGGCTACCACCAGGGGGCGCCACCGAAGCACGGTGCGGAGGTGGAGGTCTACCTGGCGACGTCTCCCGATGTCGACGGCATCCACGGGCGCTACTACGAGGAGCGCCGCTGGGCCCGCTCGTCCCCCCTGAGCATGGATGCGGCGGTCCAGGAGCGGTTCTGGCGGACGGGGCTGGAGCATACCGGACTGCGAGAGTGGACGGACAGGATCCCCGCCCTGCCATAGCGATGCTCCCTGCACGTCCGCTCGATCCCGCCCCTCGCAGAAGGTACGCCCTCTGGATACTCCTGGCGCTCATTGCCGCAGCATGTGTGGGCTGCTCCACGCTCCGCTCTCCCGGGGGTCCATCTCTTATCCAGGTTCCCGACACTCCGCCACCGGAGTTCGATCCCCGCATCGCCGCGCTGGTCGCGCAGGTGAACCAGTCCGAGCTCTACGCCACCACCTGCGACCTGCAGGACATGGGGACGCGGCGGTACGGATCGGAGGGGAACCGGAACGCCGCTGCCTACATCCGGGAGAGGCTCGCCGCCATCCACGGTCTGTCGGTGCGGACGCAGGGCGGGGACCTGAACAATATCATCGCCACCCTGCCGGGGGAGGGAGACGATCCGGCGGCGATCGTCGTGGGCGCCCACTACGATAGCACCTCGAACAATCCCTACCGCGCCCCCGGCGCAACGGACAACGGCTGCGGGATCGCCATCGTTCTGGAGCTCGCCCGCATCCTGAGCCGGCAGCGCTACAACCATACCCTGCAGTTCGCCTTCTGGAACGCCGAAGAGCTCCGCCTCCAGGGGAGCGACCGCTATGTGACCGAGAGCACCGAGTCGATCCTCCTCTACCTGAACTACGACTCCTCCTGCTACGACCCGCAGAACCGCTCCGTGCTCGACATCATCTACAACGAGCAGGCAGGCGGCGCCGCGAGGCTCTTCTCACGCCACAACCGCCTGTACGGCATCCACCTCGCGCTCACGGACAACGAGCACGCCTGCACGTCGGACCACCGCTCCTTCTGGGCCCGGGGCCACCCGGCGGTGATGACGCACGCTGAGACACACGGGCCGGCCCACACCCCCGCGGATACGGTGGACCATGCATCCTTTCCGTACGCGAAGAAGAACGCACAGCTGGGGCTGTCCGTGCTGGCAGAGATGGCGGAGATCCAGGATCGTCCGCCGCCCTGAGACCGCGGCACCCCCGCAGCGGCCGTCCCATACATTCAAATACGAGGGAGAGAAGAGGAGGGGCTCGCCGACAGACTCGAGATACTGAGCTGCCGGAGGTGTCCATGCAGCACCCCTGCGTGCGATCCCCCCGGATACCGGCTGGAGGAATGCGTATGCCCGATGGAGAGAGAGAGTCAGGAGAACTCGCCCCCGTCACGTTCACGTGCTACAGGGTCGAGCTGGGAGAGAGGGAAGTTCCCGCGGATATGAACATGTTCAGCGTCGTCGTGGTGCAGCCTGACGGTGTCTTCCGGCACCAGGTCATCTGGGCGAGGAGCCCGGAGGATATGGGAGAGTCGATCCGGGTTCAACCGGGGTCCCGGGTCTTTGCGACCCAGATGGCGAACAACATGGTATGGGACAGCGGAGCGACCGAGGCGACGGCGGGGTCGGAAGCGGCACCGGCCGCTTGATGCGGCGGGGGGTCGACACCCCTCCCGACCTGGAATGCGAGAGCTGCCATACCTGGCAATAAAAATTACGATTTTTCTATCTGCAATGTCTCCTCATTTATCTCAAAATAGAACTGTATTTCAGCAGATCAGATTCCTGTCACGGGACTGGTAGCATTGTGCCCATATTTGGTGAATAAAACTCCGTGAATTTCAAAATAAAGAATGAATGCGCCCTTTTTAGAGAAATGAACGGGTATTTCATATGTATGTACAATGGCGATAGCATTCAATAGCATGATGCTCGAAATCATCCTCGATGCGTTACCATCCCCTGTTCAAACCCATCCTTGCGCTTCTCCTGGCGCTCTGCCTCCTGCTCCCGGCGGCCGCCCAGGACCCGGGAGCGGCATCTCCCGAAGCGGAGAACTGGAGCGAAGATCCGGCCATGGCCGGCGCGATCGATACGGACGCCGGCGAGTACATCGTCACCGAAGAGGATTACCCCGGGGAGGAGCCCTGGGTCCCCGAGATCGGGACCGGCGACGGTGAAGCGGCCCCGGAGGTCTTCGGAGAGGAGGCCAACGCCGGCGGTATGGTGGATCGCAGCCTGGTCCTCCCGCCGTCGCTCTCGCCCATGCAGCTCTGGAACGCGTCGGCCCGCGAGCGCATCACGAGCACCTCGATCACCGGCGACGGCTCCCACGCGATTGCCGCCACCCACCGTCCCGGGACCATTTACTACTTCGACACTGAGGGAGCGGTGCAGTGGAGCCGGGAGATGCAGGTGCCGGTCTACGGTGTCGCTATCTCCCCCGACGGCACGCATATCGCCGCCGCTGCGGAGAAACTCTACCTCTTCTACCCCCACGGCGGCGAGATCTGGAGCAACGATAGCGGTTACTTCGTCTACAGCGTGGCGGTCTCCCGCAGCGGGGAGCGCATCGCCGCCGGCTACGACGACGGCAACGTCCGACTGTTCGATCGGGACGGCCACCTGCTCTGGAACTACACCGCCGAGGACAACGTGATCAGCACGGCGATCTCCGCCGACGGCTCCTGCGTGGCGGCCGGCTCCGATGACCACAACCTTTACCTCCTGGACGGATCCGGCAGCCTCCTCTGGAAGTACAGGACCGGTCACGGCGTCCGGGGAGTGGCGCTCTCCGCGGACGGGTCCCTGGTGGGTGCGGGATCCGGTGACCGGGTCGCCTACATCCTGGACGACCGCGGGAACCTGCTCTGGAAGTACGCCGCGGAGAGCCGTATCCGTGCGATCTCCATCTCCCCGGAGGGAGCTATTGTAGCGATCTGCGAGGGGAGCCGTCTGCACCTGTTCGATCGCGAAGGGCGGGTCCTCTGGGAGCTCGACACGGGTTCGGACGGCCGTCAGGTCTCGAACTCTTCCACCGGCATCACCGCCGGCCCCTCGGTCACCGCCGCTGCCCTCTCCTCGCAGGGGCTTCACCTCGTTGTCGGCACCGGCAGCGGAGACCAGCGGGTCTACTTCTACGCGACGGATCGGGCGGCAGAGCCCTCCGTCCAGACCGTGCAGGAGACGGGCATCGGAGCCCCGGTTGTGGCGCTCGAGGCGTCGTACCTCCAGGATACCGAGGACCGGTGCGTGCAGGAATCGGCCTACGTCTCCAGCATCACCCGCCTCGGCCCGGACCCGAGCGATCCGGTCGCAGTCCGGATCGCCGTCTCCCCCGACTGGTTGGCGAGTCGTGCCGGCGGGGCGGAGGGGATCCGGATCCTGGAGCGGACGGAGAACGGCGCGGATACGGTGCTGACGACCGCGGTCGTCGGCTACGATCTCCAGAACAACACCATCTTCGAGGCCGTCTCCAGCAACCGTTCCGCCGCCTACGGGCTCGCCTCCAACGTGACGGACGAGAGCGCGGAACCGACGGAGGCGTGGTGGAGCCTGCAATCTCTCCTGGGAGGCGGCGAGAGCGGAGCGCTGCAGCTGCTGGCCGGGTACCCGGGTATCCTGCAGCACCGGCTGCACGGGATGGCGGCCTGACCCGCCGTCCCCGCATCGTCCTCGGTAGCGGTACCCATCCCGACTTTTTTGTGGCAATCCGCGATGCGGGCTCGCTGTCATTCCGGGCCCCAATGAGCAGATTTTCAGGAATGGAATGGCTGACGCAGATAGGCACCCTGCACCCGTGCTCTCCCGATGTACTGTTCGATATGTGTCCTCGGAATGCCCGCCTCGACCAGTCGCCGCAGCAGATCGATCCTTCCGTCGCGGTCCAGGTCAGGCAGCCGCCGCTTTGCCTCCCGCAACACCTCCATCCTCGCACCGTAGGGCACGCTTCCTCTCCCCGCGGTCAGCTGACGGTAGATCTCCGGGTCGCAGGTGTGGGCAGTGCGGCGGCGGGATCCCCGTTCGACGGCGATGTCGCAGACACTCCCGCGGAGCCGGCAGTGGTAACCGATGCGGATGCCTTCCTTCTGCCAGTCGATGACTGCATACGAGAAGGGGGAGCAGTCCAGCGAGACGAACGCCGTCTCCCCGACATCTGTCACCCGGTTGTCGTAGTGGCCGCAGAGGACCAGCCGGGCGCCGAGGTCGAAGAGCCAGGCCCTGCGGGAGAGGGGGGTGTGGGCGACCAGCATGTCGACTCCGGAACCCCCCGATCGGGCTATCTGCCGCTCTCTGCCGTAGGGGACGCCTAAAAAACGGATACCGCCCACGGTCTTTCGACGGGAGGAGATCTCGTAGATGCAGGGGCTGTCCTCTGCCGCGCGCAGGATCGCGCCGTACTCGCCGGCCCGGTCGTCGTTGTTACCCTGGACGATCACGCCGAACCGGTCGCTCCGGTCCAGATACCGGAGCACCGCCAGGAACTGTTGCAGATCCCCCGCGCGATTCCTCGAGCAGCGGTCGCGGATGGAGTCGCCTGCAAAGATCATGACATCGGGATCGATCTCCTCGATCATTCCCTGGAAGAACGCACTGTCGACTGCGATCGGGCGGTCCATACCCCTCACGTGCGTTCCCCACGCGATATCGCTCACTGCCAGCAGCCTCAATGCCGTGTTCCTCCGGGGGCGGGCAGTGCAGCGATGCCCCGCCTTAAAATGTACTCCCCGCTTTTGCTATTGCGCCGGGCAGGCGGGCTGCTATCTCGGGGGAAGGTTCCGGGAACTCCGCGAGGTGGATCGCTCTCCGATGCAGGCGCGAGCGATTGTATCATATGCGGGCACGCCAACAGAGGGGTATGGATCTGCGACGGGACAGCGATGATGCGTTCATGCCCGATGCGGGAGCGATGCGGCGGGCGATCGAGGTCGCCCGCGAGGGTATATCGCAGGGCGAGAGTCCGTTCGGGGCCTGCATCGTACTCGACGGCAGGGTGATCAGCACCGCCCACAACCGCGTCTGGGAGTTGACGGACATCACGTGCCATGCCGAGATCGCGGCGATCAGCGAGGCGTGCCGCCGGCTTTCCGCGGTCCACCTGGGCGGCGCCGTGCTCTACTCCACCTGCGAACCGTGCCCGATGTGCTTTGCCGCCGGCCACTGGGCGGATGTCGCCAGGATCGTCTACGGCAGCGGTATCGACGATGCCGCGAGGCTCGGTTTCCGCGAGCTCGCCATATCGAACCGCGTCATGAAGAACCACGGGGGTTCGCAGGTCGCGATCACGCCGGCTTTCCTGCGCGACGAGTGTCTGGCACTCTTCGAGGAGTGGTGCCGGAGACCGGACCGCAGGACGTATTGAAGGGGCGCGGATAGATCTGCCGCGCGGGATGTTGAGGGCTGTATGATAACGCAACTCGAACAGGCCAGACACGGGAGGATGACACCGCAGATGGAGGCAGTTGCACAGGCGGAAGGGATCGACCCGGGCACACTC
>JAXDAH010000083.1:0-31379 GCA_034679905.1 Methanomicrobiales archaeon
CGGATGCGTATAGACAGTGAACCTCCCCTCACGGGCAAAGCAGATCAGCGTGATGCCCGTCTCTTCTGCGGTGGTGATCCCCCGATCCGTAGAGGCCGCCCTCGAGATAACGATGGGCACTCCGGCATTCGCCGCCTTGGACACCATCCCGCGGGGCTGGCGACCCGTGCACCCGAGCACGCAGCGGGAGAGATCGATGCCGTTCAGTATAGCATGGCCTACCACTTTATCCATGGTGTTGTGCCTCCCCACATCCGAGCTCTTGGCCACGAGTTCTCCTTCGGAGAAGAGGACCGATGTATGAACCCCGCCCGTTTCGCGCCATACATCGGAGACGATCGCCTCTGTCACGGCAAACACCATCGGCGGATCTATCCGGAGGTTGGATGCAATCCTGCGGGGCTCCCGCCGTATGTCGATGCCCCCGGAGGATCCGATATCCTTCTCCAGGCAGGCCGAAACATCGGCTCGGATCCGCACCTCGGCTCCACGAACCTCTACATGCTCGACTCGATCCGCCAGCCCCTCGCAGATCACGAATCCGGCCCCGAGCTCCCGCAGCTGGTCACGGCTCGCTACCAGCGTGGCAAACAGCTGGTCGTTGATGTGAAGGGAGACGACATCCTCGCGGTTGACAGCATCGACGATGGAGCGGACTTCGCTGCCGCGCACCTGAACTGCCCGAACCGTGCAGGTGTTCATGCTTCTCCGGCTCCGGCGACCCATTCCAGGTACTTATCGTATCCTCCCGCGACGGGAAGAGCAATAATCTCCGGCAGCTCGTAGCTGTGCAGTTCGCGAATGCGGGATATCAGGGCGTCCATATTCTCTGTGCGCGTCTTGATGATGAGGAGATCCTCCTGCTCGTACGAGATCTCGCCCTGCCAGCGGAAGCAGGATCGGACGCCGGTGATATTGACGCAGGCGGCAAGCCCCTCTTCCACGAGGCTGCGGGCGATCTCCAAGGAGTCCTTCTCGGGTGCGGTCGAGAGCACAATGAATACATCATCTACTGTCATTTCCATCCCAACATCATTCAGCTCTGGATGCTTATCACATTCTCTCCTGTATCCTAGAATGAGGATGCGATCAGGCATCGCAGCACACGTCTGCTGATCTACCCACAATCCGGACAGATACACGGCGCTGCATCCAAACCGTTATGCGCACCATGAGAATCTGGGAGAGGAACCTCGCTGTTTTCGACTCTGTCGAAAACCCCATCGAGGTTGACGGCTTTCTGGTATTCTCGGGAAAGGGACGAGACCCCTCCCGCACATTCACGCGATAGAGAAGCTACCGAATTCGCATCCCCTACGGGCCTATCGCACGAGCTCCTTCCCCTCACCGAGGGGAGGGAGCGGTCTGGCAGGGGGCTGCGGGGAGGGGAGCATCGGATACGGACGATCGATAGAATATCCATGGAATACGTGAAAAACGGCGGAGGGCGTTTCTCATAGGAAAAAGTTCGGGAGAGACTTGCCCTTGCCTCATGGAAGCCCTCAGGAAGGAGCACTTTTTCTTCGTTCGCCCCTGAACCAAAGGTTCATAATCTCCTACAGAACACGGTATTTTCGACTTCAATCGTCAGATACTCGTCCATCCCCGGAACGCAAGGGGGAACCGGAGACGCTCATCCCCGGTGCTCATAGGATCGGCTACTGTTCCGATACCGATCGGATACAGTACACGCCTGTCGCACCCAAGGTGTAGAGGATTTGAGCGAGGAAAGGGCGGCCTCCCCCTTTTGTGGGCCCTATATGTTGCTGATGACCGCTGTATCCTGTGTAAACGGACGGAGGTATCTCCTGCATAGGGGCTTCGTATGAATTCCCGGGATATTATCCTTGCATTCCAGAAGGTAAAAGCCAAACAGCTGGATAATAATGCGCAGTACACGGATCCTGCTTACACACGCAGAGTCCATGTTCTACACAGGAATCGGGAGGTGGAGACGACCGTGTCGCCCGCATGCATGCGTGTCGGAGACGAGGGATTGCCGAAAGCGGTATATTGGATGACCGAGAGCGTTGTGCGCGGTGCCACCGCCAGAGTTTCATGTGTAAACAGCAAAGGTCATATGTGCCCGCCGCTATCCGCCCGAGTGAATCTCGCTCGTATTATCACTGCCCGAGCGAGGTCTGCTCTTGGATATACCTTTGCCGCGAACATCGCCATTCAGAGCCAGGATCCAGTAGTTTTTCAACGGTACCTGCGGTTCTTCCCTTCTTAAGGCAGAGCATCCTGTTATTCTGGGACGATAGATGCAAAAAGCCGGCTTCCGCTGCGACTCCTCTCTCCCTGCATCCCGGCACCGTTGCCGATATGTGTTTTTAATAGCCCATACAACCAACAATTGAGGGATGTACTCGGAACGCATGGGTAATCTGCCACCCTACCTGTTTGCACGCATCGACGAGATGAAGGCAGAGAAGCAGCGGAGCGGGGTGGACGTGATCGACCTCGGGGTAGGGGATCCGGATCTCCCGACCCCCGCTCATATCGTGGATGCCCTCTGCACTGCAGCCCGCGATCCGCAGAATCACCACTACCCCTCTTACGTGGGCATGCAGGAGTTCCGCAAGGTCGTCGCGGCCTGGTATGGGAGACGGTTCTCCCTGCCGCTGAACCCGGAGAACGAGGTGGTCGCCCTGATGGGATCGAAAGACGGCATCGCCCACATCCCGGAGGCGTTCGTCGATCCCGGCGACTATGTGCTGGTTCCGGACCCAGGCTACCCCGTATACCGCACATCCACGCTCTTTGCCGAAGGAAGGGTGCATACGATGCCCCTCTCCATCGAGAACGGATTCCTCCCCGATCTATCGGCGATACCCGATGCGGTCCTGAAGCGGGCGAAGCTCATGTTCATCAACTACCCCAACAATCCCACGGCGGCGGTGGCACCGCAGGAATTCTTCCGGGATGTGGTGGACCTGGCGCTCGACCGGGGGATCGTCGTGGTGCACGACAACGCATACTCCGAGATCGCCTTCGACGGCTACCGTGCACCCTCCTTCCTGCAGACAAAGGGTGCGATGGAGTGTGCAGTGGAGATGCACTCCCTCTCCAAGACGTACAACATGACCGGCTGGCGAATCGGGATGGTCTGCGGAAATGCCCATATCCTCGACGGCCTAAAAAGAGTGAAGACCAACGTGGACTCCGGCGTCTTCAACGCCGTCCAGAGGGCAGCAATCGCGGCGCTCTCCGGCCCGCAGGACTGCATTGCGCAATCTTGTGGCATCTACGAGGAGCGGCGGGACGTACTCGTCGAAGGACTGAACGATATGGGGTTCGCCGTCGCCTCCCCGAAGGCGACCTTCTACGTCTGGATGGAGGTTCCCGATGGGATGGCATTTGCGACCCGGCTCCTCCATGAAGCGGGCATCGTGGCGACCCCGGGAGTCGGTTTTGGAGCCTGCGGCACGCGGTATGTGCGGTTTGCCATCACCCGCTCCGTGGAGCGGATACAGGAGGCCCTCTCCCGGATCCGGAGGCTGAAACCATGAGGCTGCCCCCGCACCTCTCGGTCCGCAACGGCCACCTCCACATGGGCGATCATGATCTCGCTATCCTTGCAGAGCAGTTCGGGACTCCGCTCTACGTGACCAGCGAGGAGCGCATCCGGGAGAATTACCGTGGCTTCCACACAGCACTCTCCGATTACTACCCGAAAATACAGATACTCTACGCAGCCAAGGCGAACGGCAACGCCACAATCCTGACCATACTGGCATCCGAAGGAGCTGGCGCCGATGTCTTCTCCTCGGGAGAACTCGCCCTTGCCCTGCAGGCCGGCATGAAGCCAGAGCATCTGCTCTTCAATGGTAGTTCCAAGAGCCCTGCGGATCTGGCCCGAGCGGTGGAGAGCGGCATCCGCGTCTCCGTCGACTCTTTGGACGAGTTGCATCAGCTGAATGCCGCCGCCGCTGCCGCGGGGAGGAGGGTGGAGATTGCGTTCCGCGTCAATCCGGCCCTGCAGGTTCCCACGCACCCGAAGATCGCCACTGGGCTCGCCAGCAGCAAGTTCGGGATCCCCCATGCGAGCATCCCGGCTGCCTACGGAGAAGCGCTCGCCTGCGAACACATCGATCCGGTCGGGATCCACTGCCACATCGGCTCCCAGATCCTGGCTGTCGAGCCCTTCACGCGTGCCGCGGAGGTGATGATGGAGATCGCCGTGCGGCTGGTGGACGACGGGGTGGATCTGCAGTTCGTCGATCTCGGTGGCGGGCTCGGCATCCCCTACCAACGGGAGACGGATGCAGCTCCCACGTACGAGGAATATGCCGCCGGCGTGATGCCCGTATTCCTCCAGGGCATCGTCGATGCGGGCATCCGACCGGAGCTCTGGGTGGAGCCCGGCCGGTCCCTCGTCGCCGACTCGACCGTGCTGCTCGCCCGGGTGAACTCGGTCAAGAAGTCAAGCCGGCAGTTTGCCAACGTGGATGCCGGGTTCAACCTTCTGGTTCGGCCGGTGATGTACGATGCCTACCACGAGGTCGTTGCGGTGAACAAGGCGGATCAGCCCGTTGCGGAGACGTATACCATCGCCGGACCCATCTGCGAGAGCGGGGATCTCATGGCGATCGAGCGGATGCTGCCGCCGCTGAAGGCGGGGGATGTAATCGCTCTCCTGGATGCCGGCGCCTACGGGTTTGCCATGGCATCCCAGTACAACGCCCGTCCCCGCTGCGCTGAGGTCCTTCTGAACCGAGATCGGGCTGCCTGTATGCGGCGCGGTGAGGGGATCGACGATATCGCAGCTGCCATGATCCGGCCGCCGTGGCTGTAGGAGCGCGTGCGTGAAGTTCCACTATGCTCTCGTGGACGATCTGCTCTCGCGGGAGGCGTTCGAGGAGCGGGTAGAGGCGAAGATCGAGGAGAGCGGGGATCTGCTGGACGAGGAGACTGCAGCCATGCTGGTCGTAAAAGAGTGCGGCCGTCACCACGTGAAGATCCGCGATCTCGCCGCCCGAGCGTCGCTCCTCTCCTTCTTCGGGAAGGTGGTGGAGTGCTCCCCTCCTAAAGAGTTCGTCCGCCCGGACGGCAGCCACGGCATGGTGGCGAGCCTGCAGGTGGGGGATGAGAGCGGCCGTGTTCGGATTGTCCTCTGGGACGAGAAGGCAGCCGCCATCGATGAGATCGATGTCGGGGAGGTGCTGGAGATCATCGGTCGACCGCAGCAGACCCGCGAGAGCGGTTCGATCGAGATCCACGCCCTTGCTCTCCGCAAGGCCATCTGCGAGATTCACCTCGCCGGCGTCGCTGCAGAGGCAGGGGGCAACGGCATCGAGGATATCGAAGTTCAGATCATATCGAAGGGAGACGTACGGGAGTTCTGCCGTCGGGACGGCAGCCCGGGCGAGATGCAGGAAGCAATTGTGGGAGGGGCCTTTGGAACGGTGCGTCTGGTCTGCTGGGCACCGCTGCTTCTGGATGCGGTCGAGCCGGGTTGCAGTTACCGCATCCGGGGAGCAAAGAGAATGTCCCGGGCGGAGGGAATCGAGTACCACCTGGACGACCAGGGGCGGATCGAGCCTCTGGACGAGAGTGTAGAGATACCGTTTGTGCAGCCCGGTGCGATCGAGGAAGGGAGGACGTACTCGCTCCGCGGGACGCTGAAGAGCGTGGAGCCGATACGGAGTTTCACCAACCGGCGGGGTGAGCCGTCCTTTGTCCGAAACGCGATCCTCGATTGCGAGGACGGAGAGGCGCGGCTTGTCTTCTGGGGCGACCGAGCAAAAGATCCCCTGGTGCCCGGGGAGAGCGTGGAGGTGCACGGAGCGCTTGCCCGCAAGAGCCGCCAGGGAGGACTCGAACTCTCCCTCCAGTGGGGAAGCGTTCTTGTACGGTGCTGCCAGGAGACAGAGGAGGTCGTCTTTCAGGGAACCGTTCTTCTAACCCTGTACGGCGCCGCAATAGACGACGGCAGGGAATACTATATGCTGGATCGGGAACTCCCTCCCGGCTTGGAGATGCGGGTTCGGGGATTGGCATGCCAGAGGAGACTGCAGCCTCTATCGAGCGAGAGGATCGTTCTGGATAGAGCCGAATTCATCGTACGAACACGATCGTTCCTGAACTCGCTCTGATCGCCGGTTGCGCTCCTCCTGCTCAGGAGGGGGTTTTGAATGGTGTTGCAGGCAGATGCGTATAAAGTTTTGGGAACTGCCAGAGATCCGATCTCTTCGAATTACTGAATTTTTTTAAGGACCGACCCTGCAGGCCCTTCACTTTCACACTGCATGGCTGAACACCTTTATGGGGTACGGCGTATATAAAGATGGTATCTGAGCTGACAGCTCGAGATCAAGAATGCAAGGTAGATGATACGAATGTCTGCAACCACGTATCTGGAAGATCTCCCCGGTGTTGGACCCACAACTGCGGATAAACTGCGGGACGCGGGTTTCAGCACCATCGAGAGCATTGCCACCGCCTCTCCTACGGAGCTGGCCGAAGCCGCAGAGATCGGAGAGTCCACGGCGAAGAAGATTATCAAGGCTGCTCGCGAAGTGGCCGACATCGGCGGTTTCAAGACGGGAAAGGATGTGTTCGAGCAGAGAAAGAACGTACGGAAACTGAAGACGCTGGTGCCGGATCTCGACACCCTGCTCGGTGGAGGGATGGAGACGCAGGCCATCACCGAGCTCTATGGGGAGTTCGGGTCCGGGAAGAGCCAGATCGTTCATCAGATGGCGGTGAATGTGCAGCTACCCGATGATGTCGGCGGGCTCGCGGGCAGTGCGCTGTTCATCGACACCGAGAACACCTTTCGTCCCGAGCGGATTGAACAGATGGTGAACGGCCTGAACGGTCTCGGCATCGATATCGGCAGTCCGGAGGAGTTCCTGAGCAACATCCAGGTGGCACGGGCGCTCACGTCCGATCACCAGATGCTCCTCATCGAGACTGCACGCGACCTTGCCGCCGAGTTGAAGGGAAGCGACAGACCCATCCGGCTCTTCATCGTGGACTCCCTGACCTCGCACTTCCGGGCGGAATATGCAGGAAGGGGTACTCTGGCATCGCGGCAACAGAAGCTGAACCGGCACATGCACGAGCTCTTCAAGCTGGTGGACGAGCACAACGCCGTGGCACTGGTCACCAACCAGGTCATGTCCAACCCGGGGGTCTTCTTCGGCGATCCTACCAGGCCCATCGGAGGGAACATCGTGGGGCACACGGCGACGTTCCGCCTCTACCTGCGGAAGAGCAAGGGAGGGAAGCGAATCGCCCGGCTGGTGGACAGCCCCAACCTGCCGGAGGGCGAGGCGACATTCATGGTTGAGCAATCCGGGCTCAAACCATGTTAAAAGCCCTCATCTGCGACATCGATGGCACGTTGACCGACAGACGCCGAAGGATCAGTTCCGCCGCCGTCGAATGCCTCCGCAACCTCATCGATCACGGCATCGAGGTGACACTGGCGAGCGGCAACACCGCCTGTTTCATGGACGCCATATCAAAGATGATAGGCACGTCCGGAACGTTCATTGCCGAGAATGGCGGTGTGTATCGGGTTGGCTACGACGGAGAGCTCCATATATTCGGAGATCAGGCGTTGGCCTGGGATGCCTTCCGAAAACTTGAAGCCCACTTCAGACCGCAGGGGAAGAGGCTGAACCTCTACAGCCCCAACTACCGTTTTTCCGATGTCGCCTTTGGCCCGACTGTGGATGTGGAGGAGGTGCGAAGTGTCCTGTCCGATTTTCCGATACGGGTAGTGCATACAGGATTTGCCATACACCTGCTCTCTCCCGACTTCAACAAGGGGATCGCCCTGTCCCGGCTTGCCCGTGCGATGGGGCTCGAGAGTCAAGAGTTCATGTCAATCGGGGACTCGGAGAACGATACCGAGATGCTGGCGGCAGCCGGTATCGGCATCGCCGTTGAGAACGCCCATCCCAAAACGAAGGATGCAGCAGCATGGGTGACCTCTAAACCGTTTGGCGAGGGGGTCGTCGAGGCGATCGCGAAGTACAGGCACCTCTTCTCGACGGATCGCTGACGCTTCGCTCTTTTTCCGGTTCGCTCGCAGGCATATTATCCGGGACGATGATTTTTATCGGAACAGTGGGACATTTCCTTGTGGAAGGATCGGGATTTTGCTTGACGTAAGCGATCTATCCCGCTTCTGCATAGAGTAGCAGGAGATCTCGGTTGTCAGAAGGCACCCTCGTACATTTGCGGGGGACTGATCGCCCCTCCGGCGTCCCTGGACAGATGGGACCGGTCCGGGTGCGGCAACCAAGAGCAGGATTCGGTGCGATCGGCCTCTGGAACCTCGGATCTAACGGCGGTTGGCCTTCTTTCAGGTTCCGGGGCATTATCGCACTCCGACGCGGAGGGGCGGACAGGGAAGGAGAACGGCACCCGCGGTATGACTGGTGTCCGTGGACGCAGGACAGCTGCACACTTGGATCGGCCAGGATCGAGCTCTGCACGCTGGGTGGCAATGGTGGAGGTCCAGCACGGCAGCGTTGCATGCGGTGCAGAAGTCTCAAGGGATCCTCCTGCGTCCATGCAGGAGCAGCTCCAATATTTACCCCCCGGAGTGTGATCGGAATAACGTGGTCTCTATTCCACGCCTCATACCCTCAGGTTCAACAGAGAATCTCTCGTGGACGGCTGAAATTCGATGCGAGGCATAGGTTGAAGCAATGTTTTTATATAACAAAGTACTATAACGCCGCGTTTATTTTATTACCATACGCTCTACACATCCAACGGGGGTCGCAGGGAATGAAGAAGCTCGTCCTGGAATCACAAACTCAGACTTCTATAGAACCGCTGTGCGAAACCTGCAGGTGGAGGATTCATCTGGAAAAACCGATGCCTGTTCAGAGTCGGAAGCGTCACCGCACACCGATTACCTGGATCTCTGCATGGTGCACCTGCCCTCACATCCTGCCGGATCAGGTCACGGCAAACCACAACAAGCCGATCCGGCTTGCATTCCGGCTGTGCAAGAACCATCACTACGAGCCTCTGGGTGACAATCTGCCCGAATGAAGAGCATAGAGGACGAAGCGGAGTAATCCCTGTCTGGAGGCGGCAGAGCGGGACCGAAGTTATTCCCCCCTCCTTCTGTTGTTCTCCGGATGCATGCCGCTGACAGCACAACTGGACGATACCAGGCATCCTGAGGACTGGTTAGAAAAATGCGGCAGCCGATATTCCTCGCCGCGAGAAAAAAAAGTATTTGCCTTATTTTTTGGATAGGTAGCGGTCAACGACGATATAATCCTTGATATCCTTCACGGCTTCGAACGGGATAAACATGCGGTCACCGTCCATCCGATAGCCCTCAGTATTGAAGGACGGATCCGGCTTGACGATCAGGTCCACCACCTGCCCGGACTCTAGGTCCACCATGATATTTTTTAGCGTACCAATGACCATTCCATCATTGCTCATGATTTTCTTTCTCGCAAGGGCGCGGGAGAAGGTTCTACTCATATACAAAAAAAGGGTACTTATTACTATTTAAAGTGTGGTGATTCGGTATTTTTTAGGGAAATCTGGTTGTAATTTACCGAATTTCCTACTTGACCGTCTCCGCTGCCATGCGGATATCCGGCGCTTTAACAGTCTTCCTCCCTGCATGGCTGGCTAGCTTGATCGCCTCTTTTGCGATCTTGTTTGCATACTCCTCCATGATCGACGCAAGCGCCTCGCTTGCGTCCGCACTGACGCGTTCAGCTCCGGCTTTTTTAATGATCCTGCCGACAGGTGCATGGGGTAACTCTGCCATTGTTTCATCCTCTCCTGAAAATCCGGCAACCCTCACATCCTGAACGGCTGCCGGAGGTCGTTGGACACAGGATAGAGATTCCAATATATATACTTATCTCCTGCAGCAAAATATTACGCGCCTCCCGGAGGAAAAAAGGATTTACAGGGAGGGGAGGATCCGAATGATATCAGTCTGGGTGAGTATACCTATTGGTTTGCCGTTCTCCGTCACGATCAGTCGACCGATCTCCCTCTCTTTGAACCTTTTTACGACTTCGTACAGCCGGGTACTGGAAGGAGCACTGACCACATCCGTTGTCATCACTTCACGGATGGAGGTGTCCAGGGTTTTAGCCTGCCGGAGCGCATCGGCAACGTCTGTCAGTGTAACGATCCCCATGAGCGCATCTCCGTCCATGACAGGAGCTCCATGGACGCGATGGATCGAGAAGAGGTGGATCGCATCCAGGATGGTGGCGTTGATGGAGAGCGAGATGAGGGGAGAGCTCATGTAATGCCGGATCGGCCTCTTGGGAAGCGAGACCATCTCCGAAATGGAGATGAGAAGGACCTGTTTTACCTCGTCTTTGCCGATGATCTCCCCCCGGATGAGGAGTTTATTGACCGGAGTCGGGCCGATCGCGATCTGATCACCGATCTCGAGCGAGCGGATGCTGCCGATGATCTTCACATCGGCATGGCAGAGATCGGGGTGGCAGAGCGTGGTGAAGTCTATCTCGCTGACCCTCACCCCCTGCACCGGGTGCCCGTTCCGCTGGAGGGGAACGTACGCCTCCTGCTCGTAATTCGTAAGATTGAGTTCCCGATAGGCCAGGCCTGTTGGTACATAGCCCCCTTTAGGGCCCGGCACCCCATCCACAAGACCGATCGCCTTCAGCGCCTGCATCTGGTTCCGGACCGTTCCCGGATTTCGCTTCAGCACCTCTGCTATCTCTTCCCCCTTGATCGCGTGGGAGTGCTGGTGGTACAGGGTGATGAGCGTGATTAGGATCTCCCTCTGAATGAGCGATAAATCCATAATGATTGATCATCTTAGATTGCCATACATAAATGGGTTGTGCCACGTGGAATTCGAGAAGATACCCACCGTGCCGACCGCCGATGAAGTCCTCGATAGGAGCCTTCGGCGGGCGGCGAAAAAGATGAAGGAGAAGCGGAACAAAGACCGTGCGAACGAGGAGTTCGTTCGATCTATAGCCCAGGCGGTCCACGATCGTCTGGACGACATCGTCCACCGATTTCCCTCAATCGACTTCCTTCCGCCCTTCTATCGCGATATGATGGATATTCTGTTCGTTGTGGACAGAGTGAAGAAGTCGCTCGGCGCCGTGAGCTGGGCGGCGAAAAGCACGATACAGGTTGGATATGGCGAGGCTCGCCTATTGCGGCACGCCGAGGATACCCTGGCTGTACGCAAACGGGCAGTGGCACGCATCTCGTCTATCGTGCACCAGGTGGACGGAGATCTCCGTTTCCTCAACGATGTGCGAAACACACTTCGGAAACTGCCCGACATCCGGGACGAGTTCACCGTTGTCGTGGCTGGATACCCGAACGTAGGCAAGTCTTCGTTCATCCGCCGGGTGACCACGGCAGAACCGGAGGTTGCGTCCTATCCCTTCACCACCACGGGGATTCTGCTGGGTCACCGCACTGTCGGAAGGGAGCGTGTGCAGTTCGTGGATACGCCGGGGATCCTGGATCGGCCGATGCAGGAGCGAAATCCGATCGAGAGACAGGCGCTCTCCGCTCTGATGAACGTGGCGCATGCCGTGCTCTTCATTCTGGATGCCAGCGAGACCTGCGGATATTCCCTCGAGGAGCAGTGTCGCCTGTTGGAAGAGGTGAAGGGCATGGTCGCCGTGCCCCTGATCGTTGCCGTGAACAAGGCGGATATCCGACAGTTGCCCGGATGTCTGAATATGTCCACCGAGACGGGGAGCGGGATCGGGGAGGTCCTGGATGCGATCCTCACACGAAGGGAATCCAGCCCCATGTCCCCGCGATAGCGCAACCCAGGAGGAACCCACCGATAGTTCCGGCGTTGAGCGGCGGGAGTCCGGCCTGAGGGCGCCCGCGGTTGACGAAGTGCATCAGCACGGCAAGCCCGACGAACGAGCCGGCCATCGCCCCGAGGGCGGGAATGGTCAGAATCCCCGTTGTCTCCGCACGCAGGAAGACGTTTGCCGAGACGACGAGGATGGTGGGCATGATCAGGTCACCCATCCCCATGATGAACGCCCCTCGCTCGCCCTTCTGCACGGAGACCCCCTCCCGCACAAACGAATAATCGGCTCTCTTCGGAATTACGAAGAGGATGGGAGCTTTCGTCTCCAGCACGCCTTCCGCAAGGGTGATCATGTGCCTCGTTCTGTACACCGAGATGGCATCGTAGACGGCGAGGAGGACGAGAAGGATCAGGACGGGGAGGACGGCAAGGGAGATGCCGAAGATGGACGCGACGCCGGCAGCAATCAGGATCCCGAACGCATCGATGATATACCACTCGGGATAGCGGTATAGAAGGATGGTAGCCGCGAGTGCAAGTATCAGCGATAACACCGCGCTGATATCCGAGAATCCTATAATGAGAGCGCTGATCGCTTGGAAAGCATATATCAGGCTGAAAAATATCGCAATGGCGATGACGATCCCGATCAGCCGTTTTCCGCCCATCCTGATCAAAAGCAGCATGAACGCAGTGAATACGAGGAGGATGCCGATAAAAATGAAGGGATTCGCAATGGAGGAGGGATCCTCAAATGCCACTGCCCCGCTCTCCTGCAAGGGCCAGGAGAGCAGGAGCGCCAGAACCTCTACGGCAATCAGGAGACCGGGCATGCCAAGGAACGGTAACAGTTTCTCTAGGTCCATGTCTTCTATCAATCCATTATAGTTAGATTAATTAATGAATCCTTGTTATCTAAATTCATGGAGATTCGCGAATTCGTTGGAGACATCGTGCTGACCCTGATAATGGTCATCTCCACCCTGACACTCGTCTGGCGAGTCTGGCAGGATCTGATCATTGCTCTATCCGCCACCTTTTTAATGCTCTCGCTCGGTGGGCTGTTTCTCTCTCTGGGCATGAAGATCCGCCACCTCGACAATAATGTCATCGCGCGGGAGAGAACCATGCGGGTCAACCTCGAGGAGATATCGGATATGATGGGCAGAAAGTACGAGAATACCGTCAACCATATCGACAGCATCGTGCAGGACCTCTCAAAGAGGATGTATCGGTGATCGTGTAAGCGCAGTTTCCAGATCATGGGCGTCGCTATCCGGGATATCCTGGTCGAGTACAAGAAGACGGTAGGGTGGGACGCCCTCCCGGGCGTTGCCGCCATCGATGCAAACAACGCCCTCTACCAGTTCCTCTCGATCATCCGCCAGCCCGACGGCACGCCCCTGATGGACAGCAAAGGGCGGGTCACCTCCCATCTCTCGGGCATATTTTTCAGAACCCTCAACTTCATGGAAAAGGGGATAAATCCGATATACATCTTCGACGGCACGCCCCCACAGTTGAAGGCGGAGACGATCGAACAGCGCAGGGAGACACGGAGGGTTGCGGGGGAGCGCTGGCGGGAGGCGCTCTCCCTCGGGGATACCGACGAAGCCTATCGCCAGGCCCGATCTTCGTCGCGCGTCGACGACCTCGTCCTGGATAGTGCCAGAGAACTGCTCACCCTGATGGGAATACCCTGGATCCAGGCGCCGACCGAAGGGGAGGCTCAGGCGGCCTGGATGGTGGAGCAGGGTGCTGCCAGTTACGCTGTCTCGCAGGACTACGATGCCCTCCTCTTCGGTGCAGCGGTGCTGATTCGAAACCTGACCATCAGCGGCAGGAGAAAGGTGCGGGGTAGATCGGTCGTTGTCGCCCCGGAACGCATCGTCCTGGCCGATGTGCTGAACGGCTTATCTATCACCCGCGAGCAGCTTGTCGATATCGGCATCCTGGTAGGTACGGACTTCAATCCCGGGGTTCGCGGGATCGGGCCCAAGACCGCCCTCAAGCTGGTGCAGAAGGGAGAAGCGGACGCGGCGCTGCGGGAGCGCCTTCCCGACCTCGATCCCGATCCAATCCGAGCATTCTTCCTCCACCCGCCGGTGGAGACGCAGTACGAGCTGGCGTGGAACCCCCCGAATGCCGAGGGGATCCTCTCCATGCTGGTAGACCGCTACGACTTCACCGAGGGGCGTGTCAGGTCCGCTCTAGCGAAGCTCCGAGAGAGCAGCGGCCAGAAGACACTCGACCGCTGGTTCTGAACGTGGTGGGCAGCGGATTTCAATGTCGATTGCACGATACTAGCGAGATATCGCATATCTGATACCTCATTCTCTTTTTATTTGAAAATTTTGCCCATAATATTAGAATTGCAGATTGTAGAAAGTTTATATATAACCTTTAACAACCAATTCCATGCATGCGACTGCTGGACCGGATGATGAAGCTCTTCATCGCCTCGATGTTCGCCGGAGCCCTGATGCGATGCGCCGTCCCGCTGGACCTCGATCTCTATTCCATCGCTCTGGACTTTGCGTACAATGTTGTATACCTGCAGCATGTTGGATTATCCCCGGATACCGCGATACCGGGGGATTACACGATCTCGTTGATGATCCTCCCCATCGCCCTGATCCCGCTCCTGTATGCGGCGATCAACGGAAGGTGGAGTGTCGCATCCTACCTGATCGGCTTCTTCGCCGGATACCTTGTCACGGATTATCTCCGGCTGGGCTCTCCTCTGGCGTTGATCACGGGACTGGCCCTCTTCGGGCTCGGGGTTCTCCTGGCGCTAATCTCACGATCCCTGAAAATTCGGGGTTAGATGAACCATCCTGTCACCCGCCTTCAAATCCCCTGCCTCTTGCCCCTTCTGTCATTTGCCCATCGGCGATAGGAGTTCTATAGTATGAAGGGGGATCGGTGGGGTATTGGCCATGGGAGGCGGGTGGAGCAGGGGATCCGCCGTATTCACGCCGTAAATCCCAATATCCATCGTAGCTATGTGCTCCGGTGAAATCCCATCGAGGTGGATGGCCTTCTGGTATTCTCGGGGCCGGGGCGTGATCCCTCCTGCACGTTCGTGCGATTAATAGGTTTTCCATCATCGCATAAAGAATCTAGACGGATCTATCGCACTAATCCCCTCCCCTCACCGAGGGGGGCCCGGAACGGGCCGCGGGTAAGGGAGATTCTAATTCAGATCTGTGCAACGGATGGAATGGATGTATGAATACGCTGGAGGGCTTTTTTCATACAATCAGGTCGAGAGAGTCCCCCCATGGCTACTCTGGTTACCCCATGGCAGGAACGCTCTTTCTCTAGTTGCGTGTGAACGGAAGGTTGACGACAGAGCGAAGATATGCTTATCTTGTACATCTGCAAATTGTATGTAGAGGTTGCTATCGGGGCTGATCGCGCCCCTTTTGAGGAGAAGCACGATGGTGCAGGAAAGACCATCCATTGCATGGATCATTCTCTCGAGAACCGTTGGAATCGTTCTCTTCCTGGTCGTCCTCGCACTTCTGACTGTCTTTGCCGCCTACGTGAACGTGCCTCTTTTCGGCGTAATCGTGGGATTTCTATGGCTTAATGCAGGTCTTCTTGTCTTTATTGCAGTCCTGTTCCTGATTGCCGAGGTCTTCTCCGCTTTCACCTTTCCCTTGAACCTTCCGGCGCCTTTCTTCTCCGCCACCGCCAGCATATTCCTGGTCGCACTCCTCTTCCGGATCTTCCGCTTCGTGGACGAACTCTACAACCTTGACATCTTCCAGGTGCTGGAGTTCATCGAGCCACTAATCTACCCGTTCCTCTTTCTGGGGGTGCTGATCTTCGGATACATCGAGATCTTCTCCCGTCTCACTGGGGAGCGATCGGAAGAGGAGAGGATGCAGCCGGCGAGGACTCCGACGGAGGGGAAGACCTGGGATGAGATAGGGCGGGAGTTCCGCGATGCGATATACGACGCCGTTCACCGGGCGCGAGAAGAGATCAACCGGAGGTAAATCTCCCGGTTCTCTTCTAGATTCTCTGGATAACGTACACGAATCTCTGGACCGCAGTGGCATGCCCCAGGATGCCAAAGAAGATGAGCAGCCATCCCAGGTAGGGCAACCCGAAGATCCCCGTGGGGATGAGGACATCCAGGATCCCGGCAACGAGGATCAGCACCAGTCGATCCGCCCTCCCGAGAATCCCTCCATAGTAGCGTCCGACACCCACCGCCTGCGCCTGCGTGCCCAGATAAGATGCCATCAGCACGCCGGTGAGTGCGAAGATGCCTATCTCCCAGGGGGCGGCACCTCCCGCAAATATGCCGGTGATGATGAAGATATCCGCATAGCGATCGATGACGTGATCCAGGAAGTCCCCTCTCTTCCCGTCCACCATCAGAGCGCGTGCGAGCGCTCCGTCGAGCGCATCGAAGAGGGCATTCACGCCCACGAGCGCCACCCCGAGCGGGATCTGGTGTGCATAGAAGGCGACTCCCGCCAGAAAGGCGGCGAGAAACGATGCGATACTGAAGGCGTTGGGGCTGATGCCTATCCGCTGGCAGACCGAGATCAGCGGTCGTAGCACCACACCCGTATACGGCCTCAGGCGATCCAGTGTCATTATCCCACCAGGTACTCCGACCAATCCAGGGTTCCGAAGGATGGCGCTATAGCCCCCTCCAAGAATCCCTCGATCCTGTCTGCGGCATCCGCCGGAGTGAGCGTTGTGGTGTCGATCTCGAGGATATGGTCCGGAGGGTGGCGCTCGACCGTCTCGATCAGGATCACGTCGAGCGCCTCAGCCTCGACATTCTCGTCTATCTTCGCCTTCGGGTAGCCCCGTTTCTCCAGCCGTTCCCGCAACACATCCGGGCGGCAGCGGAGCACCACCACTCGGTCGCAGGGGAGGAAATGTGCGAGGAGCCCCTCTACGAACCCGTCCAGCGGGGGAAACTCTTCTGCAAGCCGTTCCTCATCGACGACCGCGGTCATCCTCTCCACATCCTCCTCGCATACATAACTCCCGACCAGATCCACGAGGCGAACGACGGGTTGACTCCTTCTCTCCAGTTCCAGTGCGACACTGGATTTCCCGGTCCCGGGTACACCGGTGATACCGACCATCATAGCCGATTCATCTCTTCCAGGAACCGTTCGTTCTCCCATACGTCGCCGATGCTTACGCGGATATAGTGATCGCCGAGCATGGGAAAACTGGTGCAGGAGCGCACGAGCACGCCCCTGGCAGCCAGCCTCTCCATCACCGCATCCCCCGTACTCGGGCGCACGTCCACCAGGACGAAATTGGCTTCAGAGGGATATGTGGGGAAGTTCAGGCGGTCCCGAACGGTTGCCTTCCACACCCGCACATGCTCTCGCGTTCTCTCGACGAGATCCCGATCGGCTAGGGCTCCTTCGGCAGCCGCCGCGGTCACCGCGTTCACGGCAAACGGGGTTGCGGCTTTGCGGTAGTATGGCAGGAGCCAGGACGGCACGAATGCATACCCCAGTCGGAGACCGGCGAGGGCATAGATCTTCGACATCGTGCGACCGATCACCAGATTGTCGTGGTCCTTCAGGAGCGGCAGATAGTCCGTCTCCGAGAACTCTACATAGGCGTTGTCCAGGAAGAGCAGCCCGTCGATGCCCTCCAGAATCTCCTCAACCGCCTCGATGGGAGTGAGGGTTCCCGTGGGATTGTTGGGGGAGCAGAGAAAGGCGATCTTTGCCCCCCGGCAGGCGTCGACGAACGCCGCGACGTCCACAGAGAAGTCCTCCCGGCGGCGGAGGACCGTGCGGATGGACGCCCCCTGTGCCATGGCCGCAACCCCGTAGAAGGAGAAAGTCGGGGTAGCGATGACGACCGGGTCGCCGGGGTCTACGAGCGTTCTCACCAGCGTCTCGATAATACCGTCCATGCCGTTCCCGATCACGACCGGGTAATCCCCGTACAGGCTTTTGAGGGCGCAACACAGCGATTCGGGCACCTCTGACGGATACCGGTTTGCCCGATGCATCGCCAGCACCGCACGCTCGATAGCGAAGGGGGAGGGCGGAAAAGGACTCTCATTCGATGCCAGGTGTGCACAGCGGGTGTGACCGGCCGCACGCGCTATCTCTTCGGCCCGGGTCGCGTAAACATAACCGCCTCCAGAAAAGCACTCCCTAACCAATCGCCGCATGGATGACCTCGACCGCCCTGTCGATCTCCTCGTCTCGGATGACTAGCGGAGGTACAAGGCGGAGATTGCCGTCGGCGGCACAGTTGACGAGAAGCCCGGCGTTCATGCAGCGCTGCTGCACCTCAGGGCAGCGCTCCCCGATCGAGATGCCGATCATCAGCCCCCGAACGCGCGGGCCGTAGACGGCAAGACCCCGGCGGAACCGTTCGCCTTTGGTTGGGATCTCCGGCAGGAGATCCTCGATCACGCCGATGGTGGCGAGCGCGGCCGCACATGCGATCGGCCCGCCGGCAAAGGTGCTTCCATGATCGCCCTTCTTGAAGAGGAGTTCCTCCCGGGCGATCATGGCGCCGATGGGAAATCCGCTGGCAAGTCCTTTTGCCAGCGTCACGATGTCCGGTTTTACGTTCTCCTGCTGGATGGCGAGCCAGCTCCCGGTCCGCCCCATGCCGCTCTGCACCTCGTCGACGATCAGAAGAGCCCCGCTCTCGTCGCAGATCTCCCGCAGGCCAGCGATGAAGCCATCTGGCGGCAGGATGACACCCGCCTCCCCCTGGACGGGCTCCACGAAGATGCCGGCGGTATCGGCATCCACGACCTTCCGCACAGCATCCAGGTCCCCGTACGGTAGGAAGGCGCACTTCGGCTCGAGCGGCTCGAACGGCTCGCGGATTGCGGGTTTATGGGTGACGGCAAGCCCACCGAGGGTTCTGCCGTGGAAACCGTGGCCGAATGCGACGAATTTCTTCCGCTTCGTGGCGATCCGGGCGAGCTTGATCGCCGCCTCGGTCGCCTCCGTGCCGGAGTTGGTCAAAAAGACGCGCGAGAGAGCGGTAATCTCCGCCAGTTTCTGCGCCAGCTCCCCCTGGTGCGGTACGTAGTACAGGTTGGAGCAGTGGATCAGCTCCTGCGCCTGGTCGCAGATCGCCATCACCACCGCCGGGTGACAGTGCCCCGTGCTGCAAACTGCAATGCCGGCGACACAGTCGAGGTATTCCCTGCCCTCCGCGTCCCAGACGCGGGACCCCCGCCCGCGCACGATTTGTATCGCCCGCGAGAACGTGGGCTGGTAGTAGCGGGACTCGAGTTCTTTGAAAGAGCCAATTCCTGTATGTGCTATTTTCATCTCTTCCTCCTCACTCGTATTCGATCGTCGCGGGGGGTTTGGGGGTGATGTCGTAGACAACCCGCGCGACCTCCGGGATATCCGAGGCGATGCGGGAGCCAATCCGAACCAGCTCTGCAAAAGGCACGTCCAGCGGATCGGCGGTCATGCCGTCCCTCGAGTTCACCGCGCGGATGGCCACGATCCAGCCGTGGCAGCGGACGTCCCCCTTGACGCCGGTGCCGCGACCGAGGAGCGCGGCAAAGCACTGCCAGGGGGTATAGGTCTCTACGAGCTCCTCCTCGGCGATCGCATTCGCCTCCCGCACGACGGCAATCTTATCCGGTGTCACCTCGCCGATAACGCGCACTGCCAGACCCGGGCCCGGGAATGGCATCCGGTGCTGTATCTCCGCGGGCAGTCCCAGGATACCCGCCACCTCCCTCACTTCGTCCTTGTAGAGGTCGCGGAGCGGTTCGATGATCCTCTCGAACTCGATCTGGAGCGGCATCCCCCCGACGTTGTGGTGACTCTTTATGCCCCCCTCGCTCTCGATCCTATCAGGGTAGATAGTGCCCTGGAGGAGGTGCCGCGCTCCGATTCGTTTCGCCTCACGCTCAAAGATCCGTATGAACCTCTCCCCGATCACCTTCCGCTTCTCCTCGGGATCGATCACCCCGCGGAGGGCCGGGAAGAACTCGCCGGCCGCATCCACCACGTCCAGATTGAGCGCTTTGAAGACCTCGCGAATCCGTTCGGTCTCCCCCTTTCGCATGAGGCCCGTATCCACGTAGATCGGGATCAACCGATCGCCGATAGCCCGGGCGCCTAGACTGGCGCATACGGAGCTGTCAACCCCTCCAGAGAGGGCCATCACCACTTTTTTACCGGCGGCGGCATCCCGAATCTCTTCGACTGCCTTTTCAATGAACTTCTCTGCATTCACAAGCATCACCTCACCGCTGGGACTCCCGCTGTCTCTCCAGGCAGGTCTTCACAAAACCGATGAAAGGGCGCGAGGGGGTGGTCGGCCGCGAACGGAACTCGGGGTGGAACTGTGTCGCCAGGAAGAACGGGTGATCTGCGATCTCGCAGATCTCCACTCGCTCACCGTTCGATCCGGAGAATACCAGCCCGGCCTCTTCCAGATCCTCGATATACTCCGGGTTCACCTCGTAACGGTGGCGATGCCTCTCCACGATCTCCGCCTTCCCGTACAGCTGCATCGCGAGCGTATCTTCCTTCAGCCGGACGGGGTAATCTCCGAGGCGCATGGTGCCACCGAGATCGTTCACGCCTTCCTGCTCCGGCAGAAGAGCGATGACGTGCCGCCCGTCGCCGAGCTCCTGGCTGGTCGCATCCCCCCAACCGAGCACGCCGCGTGCATACTCCACCACCGCCAGCTGGAACCCGAAGCAGAGACCCAGGTAGGGGACCTTCCCCCGGCGCGCGTAACCGATCGCCTGCAGTTTACCGTCCATACCGCGATTCCCAAATCCGCCGGGCACGAGAATGCCGTCCACGTCGGAGAGATGGGCGATATCGTAACTCTCTGCATCCAGCCAGCGTATCTTGACCTCCGTCGACAGCGCGCGGCCGGCGTGCTTGAGCGCCTCCTTGATGCTGATGTAGACATCCTCGATGCCGTATTTGCTCACGATCGCGACCGTGATGCGGTTTGTATACTCCTTCATCACCAGGCGGTACCACTCCGTATCGGGCACCCGCTTCTCCAGTTTCAGGAGATCGGTGAGGACATCCGCCAGCCCCTCCTTCTCCATCTCCATGGGAACCTGGTAGGTATCCGGCACCGTGGTCGCGCTGATGACGCCTTTCTGGGGAACATCACAGAAAGCGGAGATTTTCTTCTTGGTCGCCAGGCCTATCACGTGATCGCTGCGGGTAACGATGATGTCCGGGGAGAGCCCCAGTTCGCGGAGTGCTTTCACCGAGTGCTGCGTTGGCTTGGTCTTGAGATCGCCCATCGTATCCACGGGTACGAGGGTTACGTGGATGAGAACGAGGTCTTCATCGGGAAGTTCTCCCCGCATCTGGCGAACAGCCTCCAGGAATGGCATGCTCTCGATATCGCCGACAGTTCCGCCCACCTCGACGAGGCAGATATCCGCTATCTTGCCGTGATCCACCTCCTGCAGCGCTGCCTTCTGGATGCAGGATCGGATTTCATCGGTGATGTGAGGGATGATCTGAACGGTGCTCCCGAGAAAATCCCCCCTCCGCTCTTTATCGATGATCGAGCGGTAGACCTTCCCGGTGGTGATATTGTGGGAAGCGTTGAGGTTTATATCCAGGAACCTCTCGTAGTTGCCGAGATCGAGGTCGACCTCGCTGCCGTCGGACAGAACAAAGACCTCTCCGTGCTGTGCAGGATTCATGGTACCTGCATCGATATTGAGATAAGGGTCGATCTTCACCGCGGTCACTTCGTATCCACGATTTTTCAGGATTCGACCAACCGATGCGGAGGTGATGCCTTTTCCAAGGCCGCTCATCACGCCGCCGGTTACGATGATATACTTCAATTCCCTCACCTATACGTAGTTATTTGCGGCGCTTCGGTATATATTCACGCCTTCCTGCACTCTATTCTCGCCCGTCCGAAGCTGGCCAATGCGCGGGACGGATAGCCTGCCCCTTTAACCTCCTTCATGGCTCCTGAAGGATCGCAAAAGATGCCGTAGTTCTGGCGAGAAGTTCAGCGTTTCCACCTTCACGCAGCACCTCGCCCTCGGCGAACGCCACGCGCCGTCCTCTCTTCACCACCCTGCCACGGGAAATCAGCACCCCGTCTCGTGCACCGCGGATGAAGCTGGTGCTCTCGGAGATCGTCGCAATGCCCTCACCGGGATCGAGAATGCTGTAGAGAGCCAGTGCCATCGCCTCGTCGGTGAGAGAGAGGTAGATGCCGCCCTGCAGCCAGCCCACCCCGTTGGTCATATCGGGGCGGATCCGCATCTTCAGCTCGGCTTCACCGCTGCTGATCCTGCCGATCTCGATGCCCATTAAACGGAAGAAGGGATTTGCTTCTCTTCCCTTTCTTCGGATCAACTCCATATAGGAGTCATTTCCAGTATCGGGCAGTGCCATGTTCTTGTACTGCGTCGCACGATCCTATTAATTGCTCGAGTCAGGGTAATGGCAGTTTTTACCCGCAGCAGGACCGCCAGATTTTTATGGGGCTGATGTCCAGCAGGCTTCTGAATCCAGGGCTCACGCGACAAAGGGCTCCACCCGGTTGGCATCAGGCCCCGGTGCGAGGATGAGCTGCTGGAGGTGACGCATGGCAAGGAGATCCGGGTATATCGCCACTATCGTCGTCAACGTCGTCATCCTGTACATAGCAAACAACCTCCTCTTCTGGGACATTCCATTCGTGACCGATGCCTGGAACCTGGTGCTCCCTGTCCTCAACCTTGCGCTCGTCGCCACGATCGTAGCCAACCTCCTCTTCGTGGCGTACGATCCCTTACTTTTCCGGGAGACTGGAAGGCTCGTCTTGGATATGCTCGGCATCGCTGTCCTTTATACCCTGTACCAGGTCTTCCCTTTCGATTTCACTCCACTGACTGCCGCCGATATCGTTAAAGTAGCGGTGCGGATCGCGATTATCCTGGGTATTGCCGCTACAATCATCGCTATCCTCGTACGAATCGTTCGGATTCTCTCAAGGCGTCCGCAGATAGTGGCATGATACCAGCGTCGACTCCAGAGAACATCATTTGCGAGTATGGGAGGGACCGATCGGGCGCGGAGAGAGGATACCGAATACCATAATTATCCTTCTCTGGAGAGGGTACCGCATCAGCGGGGAGAGGATGCCTCCCCGCTCCCCTATATAACCCCCAGCAGTGCGATACGTCAGGATCCGAAGAACGATAATAGGCGGGGCGTTATACTCCCACATTGGTCCGATCCATTCTCACGGGATGAGGCGTTAACTCTCTCTGGCACCCCCGCGCAGGCAACCATCAGAGAGGCTGGAATCCCATCCCCTTCGCAATCTGGATGATGGGACAGCAGTCTTTTCAGAGAGGCCTGGAACCAGCCCTGCCGTCGTCATTCCCAATGCCGGGCGTCTCGGCCCGCTGCAGCGAGAATCTCGGCCCCCGCCGTACCCTGCAGTCCGTTCGCCTCGTGCCTGCTGCCGACCCGGCCGATAGGTCTGCTATGCGGGATGACCAGCGGCGGGATGAAGATCCTGTTATTGGTGACCATTAACTAATCTCGCGTCGTTCTGTATGTATGGAGACCCGTACGATCGAGGAGATGCTCTCGGATCTGCTCTGGCTGAATGCCCTTATCGCCACCGAGTTGATCCAGATCACGGAGAACACGTCCGCTCTGCTCAGAGAGGCTCCTCCACCGGCCCGGTGCCTGGAGGAACACCGTGCGTTGCGGAGGCAGGCGCTCGAGATCGCCGAGAAGTATCGGGGCGGTGCTGCCCTGCGGCAGCATCTAGAGGGTCACCGCTAGCACCCATCCCGCGGGAGACTATGTCCGTCAAGGAGAGCGATTGCACCCTGGTGGTTCCGGCGTATAACGAGGAGAAACGAATTCATAACCTTCTCAGCGAAGAGCTCGCGCAGTTCAAAGGGGAGATCATCCTCGTCTGCGATGGTACGGATGGGACAGCGGTAGTTGTGGAGGAGTTCGGACGATCGCTACCCGCGCTGAAACTGCGGTGCCTGTCGTTCCGTGAACGTCAGGGAAAAGGAGGTGCCGTGATCGCCGGGTTGCAGGAGGCGGAAAGACCGTATGTCGGGTTCATGGATGCGGACGGTTCGACGTCGCTTCGCGAGATGCAGCGGCTCTTCGCAGGGCTGGAGAATTATGACGGCCTGATCGGTTCCCGGTGGCTGCCAGAGTCTGTCATCCCCATGCCGCAGCCCCTGAGCCGCAGGCTGGAGAGCCGGTTCTTCAACCTCCTGGTGAGGATCATCTTCTCTCTGCCCTATAGTGATACGCAGTGCGGCGCGAAGGCCTTTAGAAAGGCCGCGCTGCGGGACATCCTGCCCGCAGTGCGGTCACGGGGATTCACGTTCGACGTGGAGCTCCTCTGGAGACTGCGGCAGAAAGGGTGCAGAATCGGAGAGCTGGCGATCGAATGGAACAACCGCGGGGAATCCAAGGTGGGGGGATCGGACGGGATTCGTATGCTCAAAGAACTGCTCGAGATCCGATTCGGGCGATGAGTGTGTTCCGTTCCGCGGTCTCTCCTCCGGGTCGGAACGGCAACATCGAAGGAAGGGGGGCTGAGCAGGCACTCTGTGGGACGGTTCCTGCACGCAGGGCTGCTCCAGGCAGCGGTTCGTATCAGGTCGGGAGAGAATCGTGCAGGGCGAGGTTTGGCGCAGAGAGGGTGGCACTGGTGGGTGCGACAGATACCGACAGCGGAAGGGGATCACTATTTTACTTCGCAGTGCCATTAAATCATGAACCCAGGTTATCGGGAGTGTGACGGTGAAACCTATCGAGATACTTCTCATCGAGGATAATCCTGCTGATGTTCGCCTCACTATTGAGGCGTTTCGGGATTCGTCGAACTGTCACCTCAGCACCGTCGGAGATGGGGTGGAGGCGATGGCATACCTGCACAGGGAGGGGAGGTACGCCCAGGTTCCGACTCCGGATCTGATCCTCCTCGACCTGAACCTTCCCCGAAAGGACGGGCGCGAGGTGCTCGCTGAGATCAAGTCTGACGAGAACTTGAGGCATATTCCGGTGGTGGCACTCACAACTTCGCAGGCGGAGGAGGATGTGATCCGCGCTTATGATCTACACGTCAACTGCTTCATCACAAAACCACCGGACCTGGACCAGTTCTTCCATGTCATCAAATCGATTGAGGATTTCTGGCTGACCGTTGTCCGACTGCCGAGAAAGGAGAGGTATGCCAATGAGAGGAAAAACGAGGGTGCTACTGGTTGAGGATGATCGGGCGAACGCGCGGCTGATCATGGAGATGCTCAAAGAGGTTCCGGAGTCGCCCTTCATTCTGCAGCATGCAGAACGCCTTGCCGGCGGGCTGGCACTCCTGGATGCCGGTGAGATCGATGTCGTGCTCCTGGACCTGATGCTCCCCGACAGCATGCGCCTGGATACGGTCCGGACAGTCGTCGAGCAGTTCCCGCAGGTTCCCATCGTCGTCCTGACCACGCTCCACGATGTGGAGACCGGTATAGAAGCCGTTCAGGCGGGTGCCCAGGACTACCTCTTCAAAGGCGAGGTGGACAGTGCGCTCCTGGCACGCTCCCTGAAGTATGCGATGGAGAGAAAACGGATACTGGAGGCACTTAAGGAGTCGGAGGCCCGATATCGGACCATCTTCGAGACCACGGGCACGGCGACTATCATCCTCGAACCGGATCTGACCATCGCGATGGTGAACCGGGAGTTCGAGGAGATCCTGGGATATTCCAAGGAGCAGGTGCAGGAAAAGAAGACATGGACGCAGTTGATACCGAAAGGGCACTCGGATCGGCTCTCCGATCACTACAGGGCGCTCCTGAAGGATCCGTCCGCCGGGCTTTTGCCGCCGTACGAGTGCAAAGCGGTTGATCGTAACGGATTTATCCACGACTTCATCATCACGCTCTCCCTCATCCCCGGAACGGAACGATGCGTCGTCTCGCTCCTCGACATCACCGAGAGAAAGAGGCTGGAAGAGAAGGAGAAGGAGTATCTCCGCGATCGGACGCTCATATCGCGGTCAGCCCTGAATTTCGTGAAGCTATCCTCGGCAGAACAGATCTTCAGGCATTCCGGAGAGCAGCTACAACGGCGGTTAAAGAACTCTATCGTCCTCGTGGGAAGCTACGATCCGGAGTTGCAACGACTGCAGATCCTCGCCGTGTCCGGCATGAAAAAGCACGATAACCCCCGCCTGCAGGCGATGGGAAAGGTCTTCGAGGGGCTGTCGTTCCAGATCTCGGATCTAGCAAGGCGAAAGAGCATGCAGGGCACTCTCACAAAGCTGCGCGGGGGGTTCCAAAAGCTCGTTGCTGGCAACATGCCTGCCGGAGTCCTCTCTCTCATAGAGACCATTTTTAAAGATAGAGACCTCTACCTGATGGGATTTAAGACCGGGGATGAGATCCTCGGGATCACGATAATCATGGTGGGGAAGGGGAGTAAACTCGGTGAAGGGGATAAATCAATTGTTGGGACGTTCATCAACCAGTCATCAGTTGCCCTCAAGCGCAAGCTTCAAGAAGAGGAGCTGGAATCCACGAAGTCACGCCTGCAGCGGCTGCTCGTATCGAGTCCGGCTGCCATCTATAGCGCAGATATCCAGGATCAGGGTCACTTCGCATACACCTACATGAGCGACAACATCAAGCAGGTGATCGGATACGAGCCCCAGGAGATCATCGGAAGCCAGAAGTTCTGGCAGCAGCAGATCTTCCCGGAGGATAAAAAACAGTTCCTGGCGGAGGATCTCCCCCGGCTCTATCGGGAGGGTTCCATCAACACCGAGTACAGGTTCAAGGGCAAAGACGGATCGTTCCGCTGGATTCAGGATGAGATGCGACTGGTGTGCGATTCCGATGGAAATCCGTGCGAAGTAGTTGGCTACCTGATCGACATCACCGAACGGAAGCACATTGAGGAGGCTCTGATGATCAAACACAGCGCCATGGCCTCGGCCATGGAGCCGTTGATCCTGCTCGATCACGAGATGTGCCTGGTTTACGTGAACGATGCCACCGTCTCCCTGTGGGAGTGCTCCGATATGGACGAGGTGATCGGCAGGCAGCTCGAGGAGTTCGTTGGGCCCCGCGCGAAGTACCAGAAGATGGTCAAGACCGTCGTCGAAGAGGGCAGCTACCGGGGAGAGTTCACAGGTGTTCGGAACGATGGTGCGGAGTTCGACGCCCGGGTATCCATCAACACGGTTCGGGACGATCTGGGTATCACCTGCTATGTAGCCACCATAGAGGATATCACCGAGCAGAAGGAGGTTGAACGGGAGTCAAAGAAGTACCGCTCCATGCTGGAGAAGATGGTGATGAAACGCAGCACCGAGCTGACTGAAGCACAGAAGAGGTTGAAAGAAGAGATCAGCCGTCGGAAGCAGCTCGAAAAAGCGTTGAAGAAAGAGAAAGAGGCCGTTTGAGGGTTCATCCGGTCAATTCCCCATCACACCTGCCCTTTTTATTCACTGTGACGCCATCGCGGCCTATCTTGAAGAGGACCTTTGAGGCAACCTCTATACGTTTTTCAGGACCGCTGCCTGTCCCCCTCGGGGATTACGGCGGAGCGACATCCGACATGATAGCCTCGGAAAGGTGACAGCGCCTGTCCGGTTTCCGCTGCCGAAGGGCATTCGACCGGACAGGCCTGCAGATTAGCCCTCTATGTCGACCTTCGTGCACGAAGACGGCGCGGAGCATCGTTGCACACCTGGGAAGGAGATCTCTATTGCGCGTCGGGGACCAGGGAGAGAGTGAATCAGCACAGATAGATCTCTCATCCCGCCTGCCGCGCGTGCGCCCCTTCCCGCACCCCGCAGGATTCCAGAAGTGTATAGAGAAATCGGAGGGGAAGAGCCGTCGATTGCCGGGAAACGAGCGATGTTTCGTCTCCCTTCTTTGAACCAGGCAGGGCCGCTCCAGGTATCACCATTGCCAGCAGCGATCCTATCCTAACTATCGTAGCGCGAGGGTGGGGGCACGGGAGGGCGGGGAGCGCGCGCCCCTTCCCCTTAAAACCCACGCCCCCTATTAGTTAGGCTAGGCATGAGTACGGAAAGTCCAAGAGTTGAACACATGCATCCCCCGCCTGGACGGGCGTTTATCATGGAGAGGGCAAGGTTGTGGGGATGGGACTTCAGGATACCTGTACGGGCGGGCACTGCGTACCCCTGCCAGCGAGTCAGGTGTATGCGCGGCCCAACGCGAAGGCGACAATCCCGGAGAACACCGCCTCCAGGAATCATCGTGTCGTGCCTCAATGAGGGTACATCGTCAAAGATAACCCAGGCTCTCTACACCATCGGGGGATCTCGCGCCCGTTTCGGGATCCGGCTGTCACTTCAGGTAGGCTTCAGGATTGGCATCAAACCTCTTCTTGCACCCCGGGGCGCAGAAGTAGTATGTCCTTCCTTTGTACTCGCTCTTATACCGGGCCGCCCCCTCGTCCACCTGCATCTTGCATACGGGATCTACTGCCATGATTACTCCGCAGCTACTCCCTTCTTCGCAGGGGGTATATATCCTTTGAGCATCAGGGAGAGGGAGACGACGGTGACCGAGGAGAGGGCCATGGCGAAGGCGGCGAACTCCGGGCGGAAGGTGATGCCGAAGAAGGGGTAGAGCAGCCCAGCAGCCAGGGGTATGAGGGCAGAGTTATACGCAAAAGCCCAGAACAGGTTCTGGCGGATCCGCGACATGACCTTCTTTGAGAGCTGGATCGCGGCCACCACGTCCATGAGATCGTCTTTTATGAGCACGATATCCCCGCTCTCGATCGCGACATCCGTGCCGCTCCCGATGGCGATGCCCACATCGGCCTGAGCAAGGGCGGGAGCATCGTTGATCCCGTCCCCTACGAACGCGACTATCTCCCGTTTGGCCTGCAGCTTCCGCACCATATCCGCCTTGTCCTGGGGAAGGACCTCTGCAAGCACCTCCTCGATCCCGATCTCTCTAGCAATCGCGGCAGCGGTGCGGGGATTGTCGCCAGTGATCATCACGACGGCGAGTCCCATCTGCCGGAGTTCCCGGATTGCCGCGCGCGCGGATGGTTTCAGCGTATCGGCGACGGCGATAAGACCGCCCCACCTTCCATCGATCGCGACGAGCATCGCCGTCCTGCCCTGCGTCTCCAGCTCCAGCAGCTGCCTCTCCGCCTCGAGGGGGATCGGAATCGATCGCTCCGCGAAGAGCGCACGGTTCCCGATCAGGATCTTCTCACCGCCGATGCTGGCGGTCACGCCTTTACCCCCGACTGTATCAAAACTCTCGCTCTTCGGGGGATCGAGCCCCCGAGCCTCCGCCGCCCGCACGATCGCCTCGGCGAGGGGATGACTGGAGTTCCTCTCCACGCCGGCAGCACGGGAGAGGAGCTCCCCCTCCGACACCTTTACGCTCACCACATCGGTCACCTCCGGCCTTCCCTGGGTCAGCGTCCCGGTCTTGTCGAAGAGCACCGCGGTCAGACGATCGGGTATCTCCAGCGCTTCGCCCTGCTTGATGAGCACACCGAGTTCCGCCCCGCGTCCGAGCCCCACGGTCACCGCCGTCGGGGAGGCGAGCCCGAGCGCGCAGGGGCAGGCGATAACCAGCACCGCGATGAAGGCGGTGAGGGCGAATAGGAGCGTGCTTCCGAGGGCGAAGTACCAGATGACGAAGGTGACAACGGCGATACCCAGAACGGCCGGGATGAAGTAGCTCACCGCCGTATCGGCAATCCGTTGCACCGGCGGCTTGGAGCCCTGCGCATTCTCCACGAGACGGATGATCTGGGAGAGCACGGTGTCTCGCCCCACCTTCGTCGCGCGGAAAGTAAGAACGCCGTTCCCGTTCAGGGTCCCGCCGACCACCTCGTCCCCCTCCCTCTTCTCGACGGGTATCGGCTCCCCGCTGATCATGGACTCGTCCACGTAACTCTCACCCCCCACGACGAGCCCGTCGACTGGCACCTTCTCCCCCGGCCGCACCAGCAGGATGTCTCCCACCTGCACGTCGTCGATCGGAACCTCCTGCTCCTGCCCGTCGCGGATCACCGTCGCGGTCCGGGGACGGAGCCCGATCAGCTTCCGGATCGCATCTGAAGTCCTTCCCTTCGCTCGTGTCTCGAGGTATCTGCCGAGCGTGAGGAACGCAGCGAGCATGACAGTCGTCTCGTAGAAGAGGAAGTCGCGGTCGAGCACCACCTGGAATGTTCCTAGCACGCTCGCGATATAGGCGACCCCGATGCCGAGCGAGTACATGACGTCCATATTCAGTACGCCGTTTCGTAGGGCGCGGTAGGCGGCCAGGAATATGGGATACGCGAGGTAGAGGAAAGGCGGGGTGGCAACGAGGAAGAGGATATAGGGCATGATCTCCATGAACGGTGTCGGGACGAACATCAGCACCATCAGCAGGACCGCGACACCGAATCCCATGATCGTGCGGTTCCGCATGTCGCGAAGCGCCGCCTCCCGCGCCTCACGCTCCAGATCCCGCGTCTCCTCCTCTTCCAGACCCAGGTACTGGTAGCCGGCCTCCTCGATGGTCCTGCGGATATCGGCAAGTGTCACCATACGGGGATTGTAGGTGACATACGCCTGTTCGGTGCCCAGGTTCACCTGGGCGGCGACCACCCCCTCGAGCCCCAGGAGGGCCTGCTCGATCGTCTCCACGCAGACAGCGCACATCATGCCGCCGACCCGGATCGCGACCTGTTCGTTCTCGACCGCGTAGCCGGCATCTACCACGGCTCTCTCCAGAACGGGAAACCGCACCTGCGACGGATTGTACTCCACGACCGCGGTCTCCGTTCCCAGGTTCACCCGGGCGCTCGAGACGCCCTCCACCCGCGAGAGAGCCTCCTCGACGGTCAGCGAGCAGGTGGCGCAGGACATGCCGGAGATCTTCAGTTCCGCCTTCTTCGCATTCTCTCCCAATCCCTCACCATGGATTCTATGCATTCTGAAGTATATTACGATGCCCCCTCCGAATAAGCCGGGAGCGCAGCCAGGTGCCCGAGCAGCAGGTAAATTATTGAGCGTAAAGATTATGGGTTCTGCTGCGGGCGGCGGCGGATGCGTACCGAGTCAGCATGGCAGGAGAGACCCTCGGCATCGGCGATCCGCTCCACTACATCGCCCAAGGACTCGATGCCCAGCCGGTCGACGATCTGGACGCTGCTCGTCTTGCAGAAGTGCATCACGTCCAGTCCGGAGTACGTCCGTGCGTATCCGGCTGTTGGAAGCACATGGTTGGGCCCCGTCGCATAGTCGCCGGAGGCGACCGCGGCATACGGCCCCACGAAGATGGCGCCGGCATTCCGGACCGTGTTCAGCACCGACAGGGGATCCGCGACCTGGATGGAGAGATGTTCGGGCGCGACCTGATCGGATGCGTCCGCCGCTTCCATCAGATCGCGAACGAGGAGATACCCGGAGTTCGAGAGCGCCTCGCGTATGATCGCCTTCCTCCCTGACATATCCAGCAGCCGCTCGATATGAATTCCAACCTTCACGGCAAGCTCGCTGGACGGTGTAATGAGGATGCAGGCGGCCTGCGGGTCGTGCTCCGCCTGTGCCAGGATATCGATGGCGATGAACTCCGGATTCGCCGTGTCGTCTGCGATGA
>JAXDAH010000084.1:0-4914 GCA_034679905.1 Methanomicrobiales archaeon
AGTTACTCAAACTCTCGTAGGGGTATGCTCCTTCTACACCCTTCGTACTGAAGAGGCGGGTCTCATACGCCTGAATGGATTCGTTGTCAGGAAAACGGGTGGTGTCGTTCACGGGGAAATCCGGAAACTCGATGCAGAAGACCGCGAGTCTCACATCCCCCTTCGATGGCATCATGTCGGGCATGGGCGCGCCTATCTGCGGAGTTCCGTTCTGCATGCCAAGCTTCACCGTCCCATATCTGGCACCCTGTACCGGGGTGCAGATGCACAGGATAAAACCGGAGACGAGCAGGATCAGGATGACCCCTTTCCACACCGCAAATCGTGGGTCCTTCAACGACATACCAGGCTCCAGCATGCGGATAGCGCGGGGATGGGCTAACGGCTAATGCTATAAATAATTTTCCGTGCCAGGATTACGGCACCACTTCCGCCCTGAGATCCAGAACTCTCGGAGCGGGCTGCACTCGAATATTTGGACGTCAGACGGATATGAGCTGATAGCATACCTGGATTTTTGTATAAAAGACAGAAAAGTCCTGTCAGATTGGCATTGCAACGGCGACCTGGTCAGGCTCTCGCGGTAACGAGAGAGGTGCCAATAGCACCTCTTCTGTATCCACGGGGATGCAGGGATACCAAAAGGGGGATAGCTGTTCAGAGAGGGATCAGCCTCACGGCGGTCCCATACGCAAGCAGCTCCGCCGCCGTTGCCATCGTCTGGGATGTGGCGAACCGCACGTTCACGACGGCATCCGCGCCCATGCTCTTTGCAGAGTTGATCATGCGGTTGATGGCCTCGATGCGCGCCTCCGCCAGCATCTCCGTATACTCCTGCAACTCGCCTCCCACGATGCTCTTCAGACCCGCCGTGATGTCCTTTCCCAGATGCTTCGAACGGACGGTATTTCCGTATACGATCCCCAGGATCTCCTGCCGGTATCCCGGAACTGTTTCGGTTGTCGTAACGATCATGGCCATGTCACTCCTGGACTTCTTCCAGCGCCTCTTCCCTCCTCCGGAAGACGATGAGCGCTAGTCCGATCAGGATGAGGGGCACCGCATAGATGAGGAGAAAGGGAAACCAGATGGGTGCAAGTACGAGCCCGATTATCAGAAGAACGATGCCCCATTTCACCTGACTCCGCATACTCTTCAATAGTCGGAGAGGATGCATAATAGGTTTTACCAACGCATTGGTGAAATATCGACTCAGATTCGATTCCTATTCGGCTCGAGTGCCCTTTCCTTCTGCCCGGAGAGGCAGTCCCGCAGGGTCGCGGCCATGTCTCCCGTCCCGCTGCATGGTGAGACGCCCATCTTCACGCCCAAGAGCCTGATCTAACGGCAGGGATGTCGGAAGAGGGACTCGGAGATAGGCAGATTCCGTCACGATGTGTGGATTCGAAAGTGGATATCTTCCTGTGTTTTATGGGTGCAGGTGCCCTGATAGGGTGTTTAAGGGGCAAGCGCCCCTGTGCAGGTGATATTAACGGGTCCAGTCCGATATTCTCGGCACGCTGTTCCCCGGACCACCTGCCCTCCCCCAGGGGCTATCCTACCAAAGGGGGAGGGAGGTGTACCCCCCATTCCCCCGTTCCCTCACCCCGCCAGTACGATATCCGGGGGAGGAGAGTCTATGCAACCCCTCTCCTTAGGTATCCCATGCAGTACGATGATCCTCTGGTGCTGCTGAATCACGATGATCTCGGGAGAATGCAGTATCGATCCGAGCCGAAACGGCACACCGATCCTCTGCTCACAATACAAGTCCTATCGCACCAGAGGGGGTTCACCCTCCATCTCCCACCCGAAAGTAGCGATATGCCCTGACCGGGAGGCAGTAGGTCTGAATCCTGTCGCTCTCGAAGGGGATCCAGATCGGCCCGGATACCGACAGGAACCTTTCTTTCCCATGACCGGGTTGCCGGACCGTGCCCTTAACCCCTATCCATGAGAGACCCGCAATCACCAGATGTTACACTTGATTAAGGGGGAGGTCAAACCGGTACGAGAATACCACCAGGATCTGCCGCACCCTCATCTTCGATCCGGAGTGGGCAGACCGGGCGACACCCAGGAGATCCGCAAACCTGTATGAACCATATCATCTCGATAAAGGAGTTGTCCCGCGAGAAGATCGATGTCCTCCTCGATCGGGCGCGGGCGATGGATGCGTGCCGCTACGACAGTCATGCCCTCGAAGGGCGGATCCTTGCCTTACTGTTCTTCGAGCCCAGCACCCGCACCCGGATGTCGTTCGAGTCCGCGATGGCGCGCCTCGGGGGGACGAGCATCGTTGTGGATAGCATCGAGGGGAGCTCCATCGCCAAGGGCGAGACGCTGGCAGACACCGTCCGGGTCGTCAGCGGCTACGCGGACGCGATCGTGCTCCGCCATCCGAAGGAGGGTGCCGCCCGGCTTGCCAGCGAGTTCGCGACCGTCCCCATCATCAACGCCGGCGACGGAGCCGGCCAGCATCCCTCGCAGACACTTCTCGATCTCTATACCATACGCCAGTCGATGCCCCTCGACAACATCAACGTGGGCCTGCTCGGGGACCTCCGCTACGGGCGGACGACGCATTCCCTGGCCTACGCACTCTCCCTCTACGACGTCACCCTCCACGCGATCGCTCCGGAGGGGCTGGAACTGCCGCCGTCCATTCTCCAGGAGCTGCGCGAGCGGGGCATCGATGTACACCTGCACGCCTGCGTGGACACCATCCTGCCCGAACTGGACGTCCTCTACGTGACACGCATCCAGCGGGAGCGCTTCCCGGATACCGCCTCGTACCTCGCCGTGGCGCACAGTTACCGCATCACTCCCGAACTCCTCGGCAACGTCCGCAGCAACCTGATCGTGCTCCATCCCCTCCCACGCGCGGCGGAGATCGATCCCCGGGTCGACACGCTCGGCTACGCAAAGTACTTTGAGCAGTCCCGCAATGGGGTACCAGTGCGCATGGCGATTCTGCAGGAGGTGATGCCGTGAAGGGGTCGCCAGAACGGGGGCTGGTAATCAGCAAGATCCGCAACGGGACGGTGATTGATCATATCACGGCGGGCGAGGCGATCAACGTGCTCCGCATTCTGGGGATCACCGGTTCGACCACCGAAAGCCTCTCCATCGCGACCAACGTGGCGAGCCGGCACGGCAGGAAGGATATCGTCAAGATCGAGAACCGGGAGCTCCGCAAGGAGGAGGTGGACCGGATCGCCCTCATCGCGCCCCATGCGACGATCAACATCATCCGCAATTACGAGGTGTTTGAGAAGAAGGGCGTGCATATCCCTGAAGTCCTGATCGGGGTGGTGCGGTGCCCGAACCCGGAGTGCATCTCGAACACCCGGGAGCCCATCGAGAGCAAGTTCGTGGTTCTGGAGAACCGGATCCTGCGGTGCAGCTACTGCGACTGGCGGATACCCCGCCAGTCGCGGGATATCGCCGGGTGCATCATCTGAGTCTGCCGCGCTCGTCGATCTCGCCGCGGTATATGCGAGTGCTGGAGATCCAGCGCCCGTCCTCGGCCAGCACGCAGGCCACCTGGTGAATGTCCACTTTTTTGAGACTCCGCTCCTGCCGGAGGCGATTGATCTCCGCCCCCGCCGGTGCCGTCCCCTCGCTCACGACCAGGGCATCGAAATCGGCGGTAACGGCCGGCCCATATCGGTCGTCCAGCGGCTGGATCGACCACGCCGCCGAGAATCCACCGGACTCGATGCACCTCTGGAGGTTGGCTCTCCTCTCGGAATACGGGTGCACCGGATGGGTCTTCTGAGCGGCGAAGCGGTCCGTCGTGAGCCCGATGGTGACCTGCCCCTCCGGTCCGGCCAGCTGGAATGCCCGTTTCAGCAGTTTCTTGTGCCCGTCGTGGATCGGATCGAAGGTTCCCCCTACCATAACCTTCATTCTGGAAGATGGTTAATCTTTAAGAGTATTATGGCTAGTGATAATGCACCTCCCCGGCCCGACATCTTCGTCGCCGGTACGGCGACGGTGCTGGGGGACGTGGTGCTCTCGCCGGAGGTGAGCGTCTGGTTCGGAGCGGTGATCCGGGCCGACAAGGATCGCATCATCATCGGGCGGATGTCCAACGTGCAGGACAACGCGGTGATCCACACGAGCAGCGGTCATCCGGTCGCGATAGGATCCGAGGTGTCCGTGGGGCACGGGGCGATCCTCCACGGCTGCACCATCGCCGACCGAGTGCTCGTCGGCATGGGGGCGATCGTGATGAACGGAGCCGTGGTCGGAGAGGATACCATTCTGGGCGCCGGCGCCCTCGTCACCGAGGGGACGACCGTGCCGCCCCGCTCCGTCGTGCTGGGCGTTCCTGGCAGGGTGGTGCGGGCAACGACAGACGAGGAGCGGGCGCACATCCGGCGGAACGCTCTGGGATACCTGGAACTGGCAGGGACGTATCGTCATGGCTGACGTGGCCGTCATCGGAGGCGGTGTCGCCGGCATCCAGGCGGCACTGGACATCGCCAATCACCGCATCCACGTGCACCTCATCGAGAAGGAGCCGACCATCGGGGGGCACATGGCGATGCTCGACAAGACGTTTCCCACAAACGACTGCTCGATGTGCATCCTCTCCCCCCGCATGAACGAGGTGCTGCACCACCCCTGCATCACGCTCCACACCTGCACCGAGGTGGTGAGAGTCTCGGGGGAGGCGGGCAACTTCCAGCTGGTCCTGAAACGGCATCCCCGCTATGTGGATGTGAACGAGTGCACCGGTTGTGGCGATTGCGTCGAGATCTGTCCTATCGAGGTCTATAACCGCTTCGATGCAGGCATCGGCGTCCGTAAGGCGATCTACAAGCCCCATCCCCAGGCAATACCCGACGTCGTCGTCAAGGACAGCGACCACTGCATCGAGTGCGGCCTCTGCTACGATATATGTGA
>JAXDAH010000085.1:0-18983 GCA_034679905.1 Methanomicrobiales archaeon
CCGCGGGTGCGGCTGCTGCCTTCCTTTAGGATTAAAATCGGCTGTCCTGCGAGTTGTGACATATAACATCACCGTTTTTGCGGTGAAATAGTTGGTTTGTAGTTCTATATAAAAGTTTATTCTTTGATCAGCTCGATGAGCTCCGATCCGTCCTCGAGGGACCGCAGGCGTTTCTCGCCGAGGACGAGGGTTTTGCCGATCTTCTTCTGCTTGTCGTAGTTCGCGATGATGCAGAGCGCGTGCACCTGTGCGATCTGGGAGATGCTCCCGATCAGGGGAGCCCGCTTCTCCACCCGCTCCGCAGACCCGTAGCCGGTCAGGATGGTGTCCTTCTTGAAGAGGGCGAGGACCTCGAAGGGTGCACGGCGGGTGGTGTGGAGCTCCATGCCGATGCGCTCCAGGTCGGGCGGCACATCCTGTGCCGTCTGCTCGGGGATGTGAGCGGGGTTCGAGGGGGTATGGAGGAGATCGATAGGGATAGAGATGGCGGCATCGAAGATCTCCTCGATTCGGGCGGCGATATCCACGGTCGTTCCCATGCCGCTCTCGTACTTGCTGATGGTCCGGCGGGAGACGCCGAGCAGGTGGGCCAGATCGCCGAGGGAGAGGTTGTGCCGCTCACGGAGGCCCCGGAGCAGGATGCTGTCGATGCTCACGTACAGCCCTCCCGGGGAGGCGTAGATCAGCGGGGGGATATCGTCAACGAAGTAATCATAGAGGGTTGCCACGTTGATGGCGAAGATGCCGTGGCGGATGTAGACGGCGCCCCGTTCGAGCTCCGCGTCGCGGGCCCGCTCCCCCACGATGAGAGGAGACGCCTGCAGGTGGCGGGCAATCAGGTCCAGATCAAACGCGATGTCCTCGCTGACGCTGTCGATCTGGGCTACTACCTTGATGATCACCAGGAGGCGCTGATCGCCGCAGATGAGGTCGAAGCTACGGGGGCGGATGGTGCAGGGCTGGGAGACCTGATAGCCTGCGGTTTGCATGACGCTGGTGACCATCTGGAGGAGCTCGTCCAGGGACATACTCTTTAAGAACCGATATAGTGTACGTTGGTAATAAATATAGGGTTATGCGCATCGGGATCGACGACACGGACTCTCCGGCCGGCATGTGCACGAGCTATATCGGGGCGGTGCTGCGGCAACGCCTGGAAGAGCGGAAGTTCCGTGTCGCTGGAGCCTATCTCCTCCGCCTCAACCCCAACATCATCTGGAAGACGCGGGGGAATGCGGCGATCTGCATCGAGGCGGAGGGGGATCCGGATCTGGCGTTCTCGATCGCCTGCGCATGCGTGGAGGAGCATGCGGACTTCGCCGCCGAGAACACCAATCCGGGCGTCGTTGTCGCAGAGGAGAGCATTCCTCCCGAGTTCTACTACCAGGCAGTCCGCGGATTCTGCGAGATCCCGGAGGCCATCCGCCTGCTGGAGGCGGCCGAAGCCCGATACCGTGGCTATAAGAACCGGCGGGGGCTCATTGGAGCCACGGCTGCCGTCGCAAGCGAGCTTCCCGACCGCACCTACGAGTTCCTGGCCTACCGCAGGCCCGAACGCTGGGGGACGCCCCGCGACGTCGAACGGGATTCCCTCTTTCTCGCGGATGCGAAGACCTACCCGCACACCTGGGATACGGTGGACCGCCGGAACGACGTGGTGGTCTGCGTCCCGCACACCCCGGATCCGGTCCTCTATGGCATCCGGGGGGAGAGCCCCGCCTGGGTGTCCTACGCGGTGCACTACATCCGCTCCGAAGAGCCGGGGATCGAGCAGATCTACGCCACCAACCAGGGGACCGACGTGCACCTGATCCCGGGGGTCATCGGTGCGCTCGAGGAGGGGCGGTCCTACCTGGTTGAAGGGACGGTCGCGAATCCTGCGGAGACCCGCGTCGGGGGGCACGTCTCCGTACTTCTCGAGGACGACGGAGCCGCGCTGCGCTGCATGGCTTACGAACCCACGAAAGGATTCCGGGACGTGGTGCGGGCCCTTCGCCCCGGTGACCGCCTGATTGCGGCCGGGAGCTACAAGGGCGGCAGCCTCAACCTGGAGAAGTTCTGTGTCCGTTCGCTTGCGGTGGTGAGCGAGATCCACCCCCCCCTCTGCCCGGCCTGCGGGAGGAGGATGACCAGCGCGGGGAGGGAGAAGGGCTATAAGTGCCGGTTCTGTCCGGGCCGGGAGCATGCTCCGGAGATTCGTCCGGTCCAGAGGACGATCCGCTGCGGCTGGTACGAGGTGCCGCCGATCGCACGCCGACACCTGGCAAAACCGCTGGTGCGGTTCTCACCCGCCGAGCTGGAGTGCGGGAACCTTCCCTGCGTACAGGGGGAGAGCACGGTTCCGCTGCAGAGGGGATGAGGCGGCCGTGCAGCGTCACCCTCCGGGCATCCAGGGCGCGATTTAAAAGCCTCCTTCCATGGGCAGCGGAAATCCCTTTATGGTCGGATACATGCATATACTATTGCAGGAACGGTAGACGAATGGACGACGGTGAACCGGTACAGCAGGTACAGCTTCGGCCCGGCATGAGCGTCGCCGAGCTGGTGGAACAGATGGGTGGTGCCGGGGCGTTCAATGCGGGCGCCCTCTATCGGGCTTCGCAGATCTACGAGGGGATGCTTCGGGACGCATCCGCCACGCGATTCTTCGGGCTGGCCGGGGCGATGGTGCCGGCGGGCATGGGCGGCACCGTCGCGGATCTGATCGAGCGCGGCTACATCGACGTGCTTGTCTCTACCGGCGCGAACATGGTCCACGATATCGTCGAGGCGATCGGCTGCCGCCACCTCCACGGCACCGCCAGCGGCTCGGACACGGAGCTTCGTCACCAGGAGATCAACCGCATCTACGACGTCTTCCTCCCCAACGATGCGTTCTGCAGGTTCGAAGAGTTCATACAGGGTGTGTTCGGTGGACTCGAAGAGGGATCCGTGCACTCCATCAGCGGGCTGCTCCGGCGGATCGGGGAGAACCTGGACAGCGGCATCCTCGCTGCAGCGGCCCGGCAGAACGTCCCTGTCTTCTGCCCGGCGATCCAGGACTCCATGATCGGGCTCCAGTACTGGCTCTTTCGAGAGACGCGGAAGGTGCCGGTCGATGCCTTCCTGGACATGAAGGAGATCATCGACCGCTGCTTCGCGGCGGAGCGGGCGGGCGTGCTGATTCTGGGCGGCGGCGTGCCCAAGAACTACATCCTCCAGTCCATGCTCCTCACCCCGAAGGGGTTCGACTACGCGGTGCAGCTTACCGGCGACCGTCCCGACCTCGGGGGGCTCTCGGGAGCAACGCTGGATGAGGCTCGCTCCTGGGGAAAGCTCGAGGAGACTGCTGTCTCCTCGACTGTGTACGGGGATGCGACGATCACCTTCCCCCTGCTGGTGGCCGCCGTCCTGGAGAGGCTGCAGCGATGACCGACCTGATCCTGGCCCTGGACGTGCGCGACCCGGAGCGGGCGGCCGCGATCGCCGTCGCCTGCGAACCCTTCATCGATGCCGTCAAGATCGGCTACCCCCTGGTTCTCGCCGCCGGCCTCCAGATCATCGATGACCTAGGCGGCCTCGGACTCCCCATCATCGCCGACTTCAAGGTGGCGGACATCCCGAACACCAACCGCCTCATCTGCGAGGAGGTCTTCGCCGCCGGTTACGACGCCGTGATCGCCCACGCCTTCGGCGGTGCGGATGCCCTCTCCGCCTGCGTGGAGGTGGCCCACCGGCACGAGGGAGCCTGCTATGCCGTTGCGGAGATGAGCCACCCGGGGGCGACCGAGTTCTTCTGCCCCGAGACGTCGGAACGGCTGGCGGCGCTGGCGGTCTCGGTGAGTGCGGATGGGATCATCGCGCCGGCGACCCGCCCGGAGCGGGTGCTCCGCCTTCGCGACATCGTGGGAAGACTGAAGATCTACTCCCCCGGTGTCGGGGTTCAGGGGGGGGATATCCAGGCGATCGCTCCCCTGGTGGACGGGGTGATCGTGGGCAGGACCATATACGAGGCTTCCGACCCGGCCGTTGCGGCAGAGGAACTCAGCTGGATCCGTCGATGATGAGAATCGGGTGAACGATTCTCGTTCACCGCTCCGAATGCGGATGTGCATCCGTATGGTGACGAGCCCTATGAGTCGGCTGAGGCGGATCGTCCCCATCTTCTTCCTTTTATACGCCATTCACGCGCTCCAGGGTGATAATTTTAATAATTCGTCGAACTATGTAGTAGTATGAACTGGACACCCGAACAGCGCAAACTCGCAGAGCAATATAGAGGTATCAAGGAGATTCCGCTTGAAGAGCGCAGGTACAAGTGCTATACCTGTCACCACGTAGTGGACAGCATACCCTGCCCGTCGTGCGGCGAGGTGAACCTCGAGATTATGTGCCCGCTCGACCACTGCGAGTGCTCCCACGACATTGTCACCGGCATCGAGTACTGTCCCCTCTGCGGCGCAGCCGTCTGCCCGTCCTGCGGGTCCCACGATGTAGTGCAGATCAGCCGTGTGACGGGATACCTGCAGGACGTCTCTGGATGGAATGCCGGTAAACAGCAGGAACTCAAAGATCGGATCCGCTACACGGTGGCATGAGATACTTCATCCGGGATACGACTCTTTTTCTTCGGGGCTACTTCTTCAGCGCAAGCACCGGCGTCCACGGAGGTGTTGGACGCGTATCCACGATCTTCAACCATAGCATTCCCGAGGACTGGGACGACGGAGCCGATCCCCACGCCTATATCCAGCGCCTCGCCCGGCGGGAAGGATTTGGAGAGGATGTATTCGGTCTCCTGACGGCTGTGGAGTTGAGCAGTCTCTGCATCCTCCAGTACGACATGCTCACCGTGTTCGTCACTGCAGGCGTGAGAGATCCAGCTTCGACAGTTCCCGGCACGATCAACCTGATCGTCTACAGCCGCGAGGGGCTCTCCCCCTCCGCCCTCCTGGAGACCATCCTCGTCGCCACCGAGGCAAAGACCCGGGGTTTGCAGGCGGCGGGCTATTCCTGCACCGGTACTCCGACGGATGCGGTCGTGGTTGCCAGTGAAGGCGAGACGAAGCACACCTACGGCGGGGTCCTCACCGAGGTGGGAAGACGGGTGTACGCCGCCATCCAGTTCGGCGTGGAGCAGGCGCTGAAGAGGCATGCCGGAACGATCACGAGGGAGGCCCCCTCTTTCTTCGTATACAGCCGCTACGGCGGAGATCACTGGGCGGAGTGGACGCCGGAGGGGTGCCCCTACTATCCCTGCCATTTTCCGGGGCAGGTCTGCGACTTCTGCTACTGCCCGTTCTACCCCTGCGGAGATCCCGCCCTCGGCGAACTCGTGGAGAGTTCCAGCCGGGGGGAGATCTGGAGCTGCAGCCGATGTCACTTGCTCCATCGCCCGGAGGTGGCAGAGTACCTGAAAAGAAATCCGGAGGCGACCCTCCGGGAATTGAAGCGCTACCAGGATCGCCTGGAAAAGATGAAAAGTTAGGCCTCGGCGACGCCCAGAGCGTCCAGGAGCTCTTTTAGAGGGATTCCGTGAACCTGAGCCGCTTCACGGATGGTCTCTCCGCGGGCGACCGAACACCCGAGGCACCCCATGCCATACCGGAACAAAACCTGCGCAGATTCGGGTTTTTCCCGAAGCAGCTCCATAATTGTACTATCTGCCGTTACCGTCATGCTCAGCTTATCTGCGCTACCGGTACTTAAGTGTTCTTTCCGCCTGCAGTTTCGCACCGTGGACCTATGCTTATAAAGGGTCGAGACTGCCACATATAAGCTGGAGATGTAGTACATGGAAGTATCCAGCATTGTAGAAAGAATCTCCCAGAAAATCGAACAGAAAGGTGTTCAGGCCGACAGAAAAAAGATCGAGTCCAAGATACGGCGGCTTATCGAGGAGTTCGGGGTAAACCCCGCAGAAGCCGAGCGGACGGTGATGAACGAGGTCGCCCGCGAGTACTCGATCACGCCCGCGGGAAGTGGCCGATCCACCGACCTCCACGAGATCGGAACTCTCGTCCCCGGCGAGTGGGTGACGGTGCAGGGAAAAGTCGTCTCGCTGGCCAATCCTCCGTCCCCCAGCATCGCCCAGAGCGGGATTATCGCCGACTCCAGCGGTGCGATCCGTTTCGTCGTCTGGGCCAGCGCCAACGCCCCCCGCATGGAGCAGGGCAAGTGGTACCGCCTCGAGTCCGCCGTAGTCGACGCCTATAAGGGCATGCCGAACCTCAAAGTGCACTCGGGCACGACGATCGCCGGGGTGGACTCGGACGCCATTCTTCTCCCCACCATATCCCCCATTGCCGAGCTGAAGCCCGGGGTGGGCAGCGTCCGTGCGAAGATGGTGCAGGAGTGGGAGCCCTCCCACGAGCGCATGCTCCAGACGGGGCTCCTCGGCGACGAGTCGGGCACGATTAAGTTCACCATCTGGAAGGACGAGCCCGAGAAGGAGAAGATCGCCCCGGATACGGTTTACAACATCTACTACGGCCAGGTGGACGAGTTCAACGGCAGGCTCTCTCTGAACCTGAATACCGCGGTCTACATCGCCGACGAGGGCGACATCGAGGTGGGCGCCGGCGACGTCGCCCGGGGCGTGATCGTCCACATCGCACCCGGCTCCGGGCTGATCAAGCGGTGCCCCGTGGAGGGATGCAACCGCACCCTCTCCCGCCAGAACTACTGCCCCATCCACGAGATCCAGCAGAAGTTCCGCTACGATCTCCGCCTGAAGGCCGTTCTCGACGACGGCACCAGGAGCCGGAACATACTGCTCCAGCGGGAGCTCGTGGAGCAGCTCTCCGGCATCACCCTGGACGAGGCGATCGAACTGGCGGAGAACAATCCGCTGGGAATGGACGAGGTCTTCTACCGCCTTCGGGACGCCACCATGGGGAGGTATATTGCATGCCGCGGCAGCGAGATGGATGGGCGGATCCTGGTACGGCAGTGCGAGAAGCTGACGTTCGATCCGGCGACGCTTGCAGATCTCCTGAACCGGGCGGGAGGTGCCTGAAATGGCCGAGAGGAAAGGCACCGGACCGCGCCATCGCGAGGGTTTCGAGCGTGAACCGGCACGTCGTGTGTTTGCCGCCGAGCTCCGCGAGGTGAACCTGCAGTTCAAGGACGGCGAGGACGAGAAGAGCCCCAGCTTTGTCCTGCTCCCCACGGGTATCCGGGCCAACCGCATCTTCTTCGTCGGAACGCTCACCGAGAAGGAGCGTCGCGGGGACCAGAACATCTTCTACCACGCCCGGATCTCGGATCCCACCGGCACGTTCTTTGTCATCGCGGGCAGCTACCAGCCGGAGGCGATGCAGCAGCTGGCGAAGATCGAATCCCCCGCCTTCGTTGCCGTTGTCGGAAAACCCAACGTCTACCAGTCCCCGAGCGGTGCTGTGCTGGTATCCATCCGGGCGGAGTCCATCGCGACTGTGGATGCCGACACCCGCAACTGCTGGGTGATGGATGCCGCGAAGAGCACGCTCGACCGTCTGGACCAGTTCGGCTCGACCGAAGACTCCGAGAAGGCAAAGGCGCACTACAACACCGATCCTGAAGTCTACAGGAAGATGGCGTACGATGCGCTCACCCAGCTGAAAATATAACCTTTTTTGATTGACCGATACCCTAGGGCAGATACCAGTAGAGGAGCAGAGCCGACCAGCCTATCAGGTACGTGAAGAGATACCCGGCGATAGTCCGCGGAACGATCTGCTGCAGGCGGCGGGAGCCGGAGGAGTACAGCCCCTTCAGCCGCTCGTGGTTGCGCAGGTATTCCTTGAACCGGGTCACCCCGGGAATCCTGGAGATCAGACCGTCGAGGGGATGGACGATCAGCTCCGGCAGGAGGAGGCCGATGATGACCGATACAAGGAGCTGCAGACCCCAATCGGGCACGAACGGGTTGGAGAAGAGGAGCCAGATGGTGAAGAGCACGGTCTTCCCGCTCACCAGCCCCAGCATGAGCATCACTATACAATTTTCTCCCCTAAAGAAGATAAAATCTTGGAAATTGGGCACTGTCGAAATCCTCATCAAGAGCATATCGACGGCTCTCTGGTGTACTCCGAGGAAGGGCCTCGCTCCCCCTGCCCCTTCGTGCGAGAGAGGAACTTCAACCCGGCATGCACTGTCTGATACGGGCCTATTGCATTATTCCCTCCCCTCTCCGAGGGGGAGGGGGCAGCCCTGAAAGGACTGCGGGGAGGGGGAAATCCAGAGGGATTACCCGCGGGATAGGTGGAAAATTCGCCGGAGAGTATTTCTACAGAGCCAGGAGCCCTGCCGAAGACCCATCTGCTCTTCATCGCCTGCCGCAGCGGTTCGGCCGTCCCTGCGCCGGAGATCCTCTCCCCGTTCGCCACAACCTTGCAGGATCGCAGCACCATCCCCAGGTGAAGCCGAACACCGGGAGGGCGAGATACAGGGGGTCTATCGAGGACGGTGCGGATCCATTGCACTGCTGTTTCCCCGTGCTCCACGCTTCGGCAGACGCACAGCGGTACATCTGTCAATATTCTCTCGATCTCTATCATAGGCCTGCTCCGGAATACAGGTTTCTACGCTGTCGCTGGATGGAATCCTGCACAGTCTGGCTCCGGTCGGTTAGAACCCTCGATGCACGCTCTCCACATACCGGTCATACCGCTGCAACAGGGGGAGAGGGATGCAACACCATCTCCCTGTGCTCCATCCCCTGTGGAACGAGAGGTCCGGCTTCAGGATGCAGAATCGATCCGATGACACCAGAGGGTTCGATTCGGTTTCAGGCGCTCCCATCGCCATTCTCCCTGTCTTCCCTGACCAGACGTGCCGCAATTGCGGGGGCTATCCCGCTCCGTTTATCTCAGGTAATGCATCAGCTGTACGGCACCTGTGGAGCCGTAACCGTCTCTTCGCGATATTGTGTCGCAGTCTTCAGCCAAGGCCGGAGGTGTCCCGGTCTCCCTTGAATAGTCCTGCCCGGCAGGCGATCGCGGGGCGAAAAACAGGTTGCTTTTTATCCCCCTTCATCTCTAACTCCTCCCTGTGAGAGGTATGGATGAACAGGAGCTAGCGGATCTTCTCAAGCGGATCAAGACCCAGGATCTCAAGAAGGCAGCCAAGGAGAGGAACATCCCGCTGGGACGGTGCCCGACGAAGGCAGATATCGCGAGGAAACTTCCAGCCGACGTGCTGAAAGGACTGGCAAAAGAGTGATGGGTGCGAGAACGGGGCTCTTATTCAGGGAGCGTTGTTCTTATGCCCCTTCCACTCGCCTTTCAGATCCGGGTAATCGGCGAGGATCTTGCTGACCGTGCTGCGGCTCACGTTGAACATCTTGCAGATCTGGCCGATACTGGTCCCGGCCCTCCGCACCGTGAGAAGCGCTTCCATCTGACCGGGGTCCAGGGCCTTTGGTCTTCCAATGGTCTTCCCCGCCTTTCTGCTCTGCTTGGAGCGTGCAGAAGCACTCCTTTTTGCCATGTTCTGGTAGATCTCCATGAACGAGATAAACTCCAGAACCGCCTCCCTCCTCTTCTCCGGCTCGTCCATATGCCCGATGAAGTTCTGATCGGCAAAATAGACCACATAGCCGGTCTGCGTGAGTTTCTTTATCTCCTCAAGAGCAGTATCGAGATTTCTTGAGAATTCGGGAATGCTGTGCAGGATGACAGACTCGATGTTATTCTCTACCGAGTACTTCAGCATCTCGCGGTAGAGTTCCCGTTCCGACGGTGCCGATTTCGTGCGGTGGTCGTGAAATATTTTATTGATATTGAATCGGTAGCGAGCGTATCTCTCGACGGCAGCCAGTTGCTCCTCGTACTCACCCCGTTTTCGCGTATTCAGATATGCGATCGCGTCTTTTTTCATCTGAATGGTACTGTTATATGAAGATATTTATTTTTAACGAAAATTTCTGACTTTTCAAACATTCATTTTGATAAAAAACTGAGAATAATGCGAGATGCGTGCAGGCGGCGAGGCTGAAGAGGTTCAATGATTATCGGATCTCCAACGATCCAGAACCTCCTGCCCCTCGACAAAGACCAGCCCGTGCTCCCGTGCATACCGCCGGGCGTCCTCCTTGCCGAGGGCAAGACCGCTCGCGTCATCCAGCATCTCGCATATCGTCACCGCCGGTGTAATCCCTGCAAAGCCGGCGAGGGCGACGGATAGTTCGGTCTGGCCGCAGCGCCGATCCAGGAGACCCTCCGCCGCCCGGAGCAGCGCTACATGGCCGGGCGTGCGGAACAGGTGGTTGAACTCCGCTCCGCCACCATTGAGGGACTTTTTGACCTGGTTGGCGATCTCGTTGATAGTCAGCGCCCGGTCGTTGTCCGTGATGCCCGTGAACGTGCGGCGGTGGTTCACCCAGAGGGAGAAGGACGATCGGTTCTTCGGGTCGTAGGGAATATCCCCGAGTCTCTCGGTGACCTCCTGGATGGTCGGCGAGAAGCCAGTCAGGCACTGGCTGAAGACCTCGCTCGCGAAAGGCAGACCGAGACGGGCGGCTGCCTGCGGATGCACGGCCGTGCAGATCAGCCCCCCGCCGTCTTTGCGCATCTGGCGGATGTGCCGGGGCGTGACGGCGTCCGCCCGGATGGCGAAGTCCGTCTCTCTCTCTCGATCGTCGAAGTCATAGAGCAGGATAAATTCCCCTGCCTTCAGTGCATTCAGCGCGTCCTCAATCATAGGTTATCTCCAGGTTCACTCTCTCGTTGTCCGAGAGGTTCAGTGCTGTGCGGAGCTCCACAGGTGAGATGACCTCGACGATGTCATCCGGATAATGGGTCCGACCGGGTACAATGATCGCACACGAGATGCTGTCGATCCTGCAGCTTCGTGCCCGTGCATCTCCGAACGTGCGATTCTCGCTCTTAAATCCCCGGATAATCGTCCAGTCCAGGGCATCGATCTTCCTGCGGACCTGCATGCTCGCCGGATCCAGCTTGATATTCAGGGTGCCGGGGAACGGCTCGAATCCCAGGTGCTCGAGGAACTGCTGGCGGTACTCCGGGAGGCTCATGTAGTAGCGCCCCTCTCCGACGCCGCTGATCACCGTACCCGAGAGCACGTAGTGGCGCTTCTCCCGTCCGAAGATGCGGGCATACTCGGAGTACTCCCGCTGCAGCTCCCGCTCGCCGCTCTCCGTGATGGCGATGTACTGTCCGTCGGCACGGATGGACCGTTCGATGAGCAGCTGGTTCTCCAGGGACTTGAGGCGGCGGGATACGGTCTGAGGGCTGACGTCGAGCGTCCTGGAGAGAACTTGGGACGATACCCATATCGGGCCTTTATGCCCACCCAAGAGGGCGATTGTCTTTAAAAACAGGAGATCCTCCGCCTCGACCATGCATACCATTATTGGGATGCTTCCTATATATGGATTGTGGGGAAGCAGTCGCCGGGGGAGTTCGGGGAATGTCGATAGGCTATTCGTTAGTTATTTAATACTCCCGGATGTACCTGATCTGCTATGAAATCCGGATTGCGTCATCAGCTTGCCGAGAAGATGGCAGGAGAGATTACGCTTTCGGATATGCCCGGCCAGGCATTGAAGAAATGGCGAATGAGCTTCAACATTCCGCAGGGCGTGCTTGCAGAGCGACTGGGAGTATCCCCCTCGGTGATCAGCGATTACGAAGGCGGGCGGCGGAAGAGCCCGGGAACGGCGGTCGTGGGAAAAATCGTGGATACAATCCTCTCCATCGACGAGGAGAACGGCGGTAAGTACATCAAAAAATTCGCCCGGATCCTCTACTCGGATATCCAGGACGACGTCATCTACGACATCCACGACTACGCCTCCCCGATCCCGCTGAAGGACTTCGCCGAGTGCATCGGCGCCGTGCCGCTCTGCGGCTCCATGGACCAGTCCATATACGGCTACACGATCATCAACAGTATAGCGGCGATCATGAACCTCTCCGCCAACGAGTTCAACCGCATCTATGGCTGGAGCACGGAACGGGCCCTGATCTTTGCGGAGCTGACCGTGGGGAAGTCGCCCATGGTCGCCATCCGGGTCACGCCCTTCAAGCCCCGCTGCGTAGTGCTGCAGGGCGTCCGACCCGAACTGGCGGATCCGCTGGTTCCACGGCTGGCAGAGAAAGACAGGATCACCGTACTATGCACCGACATGTCGGTCGAGAATATCATCAGCGTATTAAGGGAGAAAGCATGGTAGGCATCATGACCTATGGGGTGTACATCCCGAGGTTTAGAATAAAAGTGGAAGAGATCACCCGCGTCTGGGGCGCGAACGCCGAGGACGTCAGCGGCGGACTCGGGGTATTCGAGAAGTCGCTCCCCGATGTGGACGAGGATACGGCGACGATCGCCGTCGAGGCGGCGAGATCGGCACTGGAGCGGCGCAAAATCTCGCCCGCAGACATCGGCGCGATCTACGTCGGGAGCGAGTCGCACCCCTACGCGGTGAAGCCCACGGCGTGCACGGTCGGGCAGGCGATCGGCGCGACCCCCTGCATGACCGCCGCCGACTACGAGTTCGCCTGCAAGGCCGGTACGGCTGGCATCCAGACCTGCATGGGTCTGGTGCAGAGCGGGATGGTGCGGTATGGGATGGCAATCGGGTCGGACGTGGCCCAGGGCGCCCCCGGCGATGCCCTGGAGTACACGGCGGCGGCCGGCGGGGCGGCCTACGTGATAGGTAACGACGATCCCATTGCACGGATCCACAGGACCTGCTCGTATACGACGGACACGCCGGACTTCTGGAGGCGCGAGGGGCAGGACTATCCACGGCACGGCGGGCGGTTCACGGGAGAGCCCGGCTATTTCAAGCATATCCAGGGCGCCTCCGCCATGCTCCTGGAACAGCTGCAGAAGACGGCAAAAGACTACACGTATGCCGTCTTTCACCAGCCGAACGCCAAGTTCCCCCGCAAGGTGGCGCAGCTGCTCGGCTTCTCCGCGGACCAGATCCGCCCGGGACTCGTGGTCCCCCGGCTGGGCAACACCTACAGCGGCTCCTCCATGATCGGACTTGCCGCCACGCTGGACATTGCACAGGGCGGCGATCGCATCTTTGTGGCCTCGTTCGGCTCGGGGGCCGGGAGCGACGCGTTCGATATCGAAGTGACCGACGCGATCGAGTCCCCCGATCTCTTCGATCGGGATGCCGCCCCGTCCGTCGCTCGCCTGCTGGAGAATCCCATCTATGTCGACTATGCACAGTATGCCAGACACAAGGGAAAGATCGTGATGCAGCGATGAGAGACGTGGCCGTGATCGGGGTGGGATGTACCACCTTCGGAGAGCACTGGGGAAGTTCGTTCCGGGACCTCTTCGTCGAGGCGGGAGCCCTCGCCCTCGAGGACGCCGGAATTGCCGGCGAGCAGATCGACGCCCTGTACGTGGGCAACATGAGTGCCGGCCGGTTCGTCGAGCAGGAGCACATCGGGGCCCTGATCGCCGACTACGCCGGTCTCGCCTCGTTCCACACCCCCTCGACCCGCGTGGAGGCGGCGTGCGCATCCGGCGGGCTCGCCTTCCGGCAGGCGGTGATCGCAGTCGCCAGCGGCATGGAGGAGATCGTGGTCGCCGCAGGCGTGGAGAAGATGACGGACGTCGGGACCGGTGTTTCCGTCGATACCCTCGCCGGCGCCGCCGATCGCGAGTGGGAGGGGTTCATCGGCGCGACCTTCCCCGGGCTGTACGCGATGATGGCAAACGACTACATCCACCGCTACGGGCTGACCCGCGAGCAACTGGCGCAGGTGGCGGTGAAGAACCACTACAACGGTGCGAGAAACCCCATCGCCCAGTTCCAGCAGGAGATCTCCATCGATACCGTGATCAACTCGTCCCTGGTCGCCGATCCCCTGCGGCTCTTCGACTGCTCCCCCATCACGGACGGGGCATCCGCCGTAGTTGTCGCACCGCTCGAACGAGCGCGGGATTTCTCGGATACCCCGGTGCGGGTGCTTGCCAGCGCCCAGGCGAGCGACACGATCGCCCTGCACGACCGCCGGGACCTGAGCACGCTGGATGCCACCGTACACGCGGCGCGGCGGGCGTTCGGGCAGGCGCGGCTGCAGCATCGGGACATCGACATGGTCGAGGTGCACGACTGCTTCACGATCGCCGAGATCTGCGCCAGCGAGGACCTCGGGTTCTGCGCCAAGGGCGAGGCAGGGCGCCTCACCGAGGAGGGCGTGACCGCGCTCGGGGGCGATCTCCCCGTGAACCCGAGCGGCGGGCTGAAGGCCTGCGGACACCCGGTGGGTGCCACCGGCATCAAGCAGATCTGCGAGATCGCCCGGCAGCTCCGCGGCGAGGCGAACGGGCGCCAGGTAGATGGCGAGATCGGGATGACGCACAACGTGGGCGGAACCGGTGCCACCGTGGTCGTCCACATCCTGGGGGTGTGACGGATGTCGGTCGCAGGATTCTGGAGAAAGATCCCCCACCGCTACAACCTCCTCGGCACCCGCTGCGAGACCTGCGGGCGGCACTTCTTCCCGCCCCGCACCTTCTGCCCCGACTGCCGGCGCGACGGCAACATCGTGGAGCACCTCTTCAAGGGGACGGGGACCGTCGTCACCTACACGGTGATTCGCACGGCGAGCGACCAGTTCGACCGCTCCACGCCCTATGTACTGGCGATCGTGCAGCTGGACGAGGGGCCGCGGCTGACGGCCCAGATCGCGGTCCGCCCGGAGGACGTGCGGATCGGGATGCCGGTGCGCCGGGTCTTCCGGCGGATCGCCGCAGACGGGGAGAGCGGGATCATCCACTACGGGACCAAGTTCGTCCCTGCATGATCTCCTTTCGATCCCGGTGTCGTCCATACCCGAGGTCTGTCATGCTCTCGCAGGCAGCCCCATCCCGTCGTGGTTGAGGCATAGTGTCGAACGGGACTCCCGGATCCATCGGCGAGACGAAGCGCGGATCCGCTCCGGCCAGAGCAGGGCGGCGAGTCATCGGGAGTCTTGGCAATCCGGATCAGCAGCGACAGGCAGCGGATGCGAACTGGCTTCGAGGAGCGGGAACAAGAGAGGTCGTGCGGCGGGAGAAACAGCGAGTATGGCCAAACGATTAAGGATGACCCGAAAAACGAACACTTGTGATGCTGCGACACGAGCGCAGCGTGCAGGCTTGTCCGGGTCGCTTCCAAGCGTACACGCGGGTAAATACAACATGCACGGGGAACCCATTTAAGGGGAGAAAATTACATGACTGCCTAGCCGTATCCTCTCGCCCTTGCGGATCCCGGATGCACGTTCCTCCTTCTGCTGGCCCTCGCCCGATCTGCCATATCCCGGTGCCATCAATGAGGTCTTTTTCTACCCTCTCCTCACACGGGGATACATCGCTGGACGCTCCTCTGTACCGGCGCGAGATCGTTTCGATATCCCGCTTCGGATCCGCTCGATGCATCAGAGCACTGCTTTTTCAAACTTCTCGAAACCGACTCGCTCGATCGTTGCTCCCAGGCGTTCGGGGGCTTTTCCATTCTCCCGGTAGAACGCGATGACCTTCCTGGCGAGTGCAACGGCCTGATCTGCAGTCAAACCATCGGCAATCTCCCGGCCTAGCTTCGGTGTCCCCCCGCCTTTGCCGCCGACGACTGCCTTGAATCCATTATCGGTACCGTAGAATCCGAGGTCTTTCATGTAGGGATCGCTGCAGCCGTTGGGGCATCCCGCAACGCCCATCTTGAATTTGGCAGGCGCCGGTTTGCCGTAAAACTCCTTGTCAAGGGCAAATCCAAGGCCCGGGCTATCCTGTTTGGCGCGTTTGCAGGCCCGGGTGCCCGGACACATCTGGATGCTCCGAATGGTCAGGCCGATGGCCTTGGAACGATCGGCGAACTCCTCCCATACCTTATCCAGGTCCTCTTCGCGTATTCCGATGATGGCGATTCTCTGGGCTCCCGTGAGCTTTACATATTTTGCACCGTATTTCTCTGCTACATCCGCAATTTTCCTCAATAGTGCGGGATCGGCAAAGCCCCCGGGAATATGGGGCGAAACGGAAAACGTTTCCATATCTCTCTGAACGATGGCTCCTTTTTCAGGTATGTTCGTCTTCGCCATGATTGAGATTTTCATTTACAATATCTTAATGTTATAGTCCTGTTTTAAACCATGAATGACGGAAACCTACGGCCTGGTGATGCCCGCGCATACGTGACCGATATACCCCCAGCCGCAGAGAACACCTACGCGGTGCGGGATCTTCCAGGTCGATCCGTGCAATACTGCGCTCTCTGGCGGATTGGCCTGCCCCCCGGTTTTCAGCAGGGGGTGCTCCTCGCAATACCGGTCGTACCTGTCGCGATTCCTCTGATGATCCAGAAGCGGAACCTGGCGTATGAGCTACAGGCGAATGCACCACTATTCGCGTCCATAACCATAGTCCAGCTCGTTCGCGATACCAAGGTTGTATCATTATACGCGGATATCGTAGACCGCGTGCCAGCGGGCCGGGGAGTAGGATCGGACCATCCGTTCCGCCTCCACCACTCCGCCATGCTCCTCGATAATAGCGCGATAAGCCCCCTCCTCCGACTGCAGCGCGTAGAAGTGGATGGTGCTCCCCGGGCGGCAGAGACGAAACGCAGTATCCAGGAAGCGGAAGGCGGCGAGCGGCAGATTCATGACGATCCGATCGAAGGGCCGGTCGAAGATGCAGTCCAGGCGGGAGGCATCCGCGAGCACGGGCAGGACGTTTGTGCGGCGGTTCAGGCGGATGTTCCCGATCAGGAGGTGAACGGCGGCGGGGTTGATGTCGACCGCCGTCACGCTTGCCGCCCGCGTCGATAACACGATCGAGAACGGCCCCACGCCGGCGAACATATCCAGAACCCGCTCGCCGGTGGAGACCTGCGCGAGGATGCGCTGGCGTTCGCTGGATAGGCGGGCGGAGAAGTAGGCGAGGGCGAGATCGATATCGAAGCGCTGGCCGTACTCCGTGTAGCGGGTGCGGGTGGTGGGGATGCCGGCCAGCACCTCGAAGCGGCGGGTGCGGTACTCCCCCTCGACATCGGAGAGGGGGAGGAGGATAGTGTGCAGGGAGGGGCGCAGCTCCAGGAGCTGCCGGGCGCCCTCGCGATCCGCCTCCTCCATCAAAGCGATCCCCCCGATCTGCTCGTGCCGGGGGAGGTCGGACGGCTCGGGGAGCGCCTCGAACACCTCGCGTGCCGCCCCCTCCACGGGTTCGGTGACGGGAAGCACGAGCAGATCCCCCTCCGTGCGCGGGCGGAGACGGCGGTCGAGCTGACCGCTCTCGATCAGCGAGCGGCGCATCGTCTCGCCGCGGGCCTTCGGCACCCGCACGCCCCACTGCTCAACGCGCACAGCAACCACCAGCCATCTAATATCTGTGGGATGTACAACTATTCATGGATGATTATTTTGAGAGGCTGAAGAGCGGTGCTCTCAAACTCTACGCCCTGGAGCGCGAGCTGCCGCCGCACGAGGCCGTGCGGGTGCGTCGGGAGTTCATCGAGCGGGAGCGGGGGGTGCAGCTCCCGAAACTCGGGGCATACGCGATCGACATCGAGCGGGTGGTAAAGAGGAACATCGAGAACATGATCGGAGCGGTCCAGGTGCCCGTCGGCGTGGCCGGCCCCCTGGCGGTTCGGGGGGAGTACGCGAACGGTGAGTTCTACCTGCCGCTCGCCACCACGGAGGGTGCGCTCGTCGCGTCTGTGAACCGGGGCTGCGGCGCGATCACGCGATCCGGGGGTGCCGACGTGCGGATCCTGCGGGACGGGATGACCCGGGCGCCGGTCTTCGCCGCACGGGACGTCGTGCACGCCCGCGAGGTCGTGGTATGGGTAGAGGGGCACATCGATGCGATCCGCGCGGCGGCAGAATCGACCACGTCCCATGGGCGGTTTCTCTCGGCCACCTGCTACGTGGCGGGCACGAGCGTCTTCGTACGGCTCGAGTTCGACACCAAGGACGCGATGGGCATGAACATGATCACCATTGCGAGCGAGAGGGTGGGTGAAATGATCGAAGAGGCGACGGGAGCCCGCCTGATCGCCCTCTCCGGCAATATGTGCACCGACAAGAAACCGGCGGCGATCAACACGATCGAGGGGCGCGGCAAGACGGTCGTTGCAGGCGTCCACCTCTCGGACGCGCTAATTGAGGATATCTTCAAGACGGACGCCCCCCGCATGCTCGAGGTGAACTACCGCAAGAACCTGGTGGGATCCGCGCGGGCGGGCTCCCTGGGGTACAACGCCCATGCAGCGAACGTCGTCGCTGCCACGTTCCTGGCCTGCGGACAGGATGCGGCCCACGTGGTGGAGGGCTCCAGCGTCATGACGACCGCCGAACGGACCGATGCCGGCATCTACGTCGCGGTCACCATACCCGCCCTGCAGCTGGGCACCGTCGGGGGCGGGACGGCCATCGACACCCAGCGGGAGTGCCTGGAGATCCTGGGAGTACACGGAGGAGGAAACCCGCCGGGGGCGAATGCCCGGAAGTTCGCCGAGATCCTGGCAGCGGGTGTGCTCGCCGGGGAACTCTCCCTGCTCGGGGCTCTCGCCGCCCAGCACCTTGCCCGCGCTCACAAGACCCTGGGGCGGGGATAAAACTCATGTATTGAGTTCGTTTAGCAACAGCTGGGCAGGGAGCGTCTTTGCCGATGCAGTGACGTGCTGCACCTGCTTCGCCGTCTGTCGTGTTCGGTATCCACGAACACGGTGCTCGTCGATGCCTGCATGCCATCAGGAAGATCGCGGGCTGCCGATTATCCGGAACACGCAACGGGGAGGGGGCTCTTGCCCCCTCCCCTGCACCCCGCCCCACCGGTGCGATAGGTCTGGATATGGGGGATGGGATCGGACTGTATCCTCTGCGTACGAGTCTTTGCCGACAGTACTTTACAGCATTCCCTTGAGCCCTATCGCATTGCGGGGGGGGGCAAAGGGGTGAGGGGGATTCACCCCCCCCACCCCCCAGCACGCAAAAAGCAGGAGAGTAAGGAAATGAACGGCACCAACCATCCGGTAACTGAGGCACCCGTTA
>JAXDAH010000086.1:0-8469 GCA_034679905.1 Methanomicrobiales archaeon
CTCGAGGAGTGCTTCGGGTCGGTGGAAGGGCGGCGAATCGCCTGGGTGGGCGACGGGAACAACGTCTGCCACTCCCTCCTCCTGGCCTCCGCCCGCACGGGGATGGAGGTGGCGGTCGCCAGCCCGCGCGGCTACCAGCCGCAGGCGGCGATCGTGCAGCAGGCACGGGAGCTCGGGGGGCGGGTGACGGTGACGGAGTCGCCCGAGACCGCCGCTGAAGGGGCGGATGCGATCTACACGGACGTCTGGGTCTCGATGGGAGAAGGAGCGGAGCGGCAGGCGCGGCTGGCGGCATTCCAGGGCTACACGGTGGACGAGGCGCTGGTCGGGCTGGCGCGGGCGGATGCCGTCGTGCTGCACTGCCTCCCCGCCCACCGCGGGGAGGAGATCGCCGATGCGGTGATCGAAGGGGAGAGGAGCGTCGTCTGGCAGCAGGCGGAGAACCGGCTGCATACGGAGAAGGCGCTGCTTGCCATGCTCCTTGCGGGCGGATAGCCTGGCGGTAACGAGGTCCTGTCTGACCGACTTTGCCAGCTGTTTCGACAGTATGCAAAGGAACCGGGTACCCGGGCGGTGCATCCCAGAATGCCGGCATGCCCCTGGTGCTGCCTCGTTCTACTACCGGGGGTAAAGGCGTACACTCTCTTTCGACAGCTGCAGGCGTTCCTCCACTGGCATCCCCGCATCGAGGAACGATACCCTCGAGTCGAAATAATTTCAGCGGCGGGTATGCCCCATCGTGATCACGGGTTTGCCGTGCTATCGAACGGAGCGAGAGTGCTGCAGACCGCTCCGGGAGGGGACACCTATTTATACTTGCATGCTGCCTTCCCGCGGCGGAGAATTCAGGAGCAGGATCATGGCAGGAGAGAGTTGCGAGAGAGATACCGGAGAGCAATCGACGGGCCTGCGCAGAGATATCGGTCTGACCACCCTGGTGGGTATCGGGGTCGGGAGCATCGTGGGATCGGGGGTCTTCGCCCTCCCGGCGATCATGGGCTCGGTCGCGGGCCCCGCGTTCATCCTGGCCATCGTCTTCACCGGGCTCGTCACAACGGTGCTCGCCCTCGCCTACGCCGAGCTCGGTGCGGCGTTCCCGATCACTGGCGGGCCGTACTCGCTCCCACGGCTGGCCCTGGGAAACGAGAGCGGGTTCGTCATCGGCTGGGGATACTTCCTCTACGCGTTCATCGGCACGGCGGCGATTATCAGTATCTTCGTCACCTACCTCAACTTCTACGTGCCCGGGCTTGCCGTGGGGCAGACGCTCACACCGCTGGGCATCCTCATCGCCGTTGCCGCCCTCTGGATCTTCACCGCCATCAACGTCCTCGGGGTGCGATGGGGAGGTCTGTTCAGCCTCGTGACCACGGTGGGGAAGCTCCTCCCGCTCCTCCTCTTCGCCGCCATCGGACTTGCCTTCTTCCAGCCCGGCAACTTCACACCCCTGGTCCCGTTCGGGCTGACCGGTATCACGCTGGCGATGGCCTTCGGCTTCTGGGCGTTCACCGGCTTTGAGTCCGTCGTGATACCCTCCGAGGAGGTGAGGCGGCCGGAGCGGAACATCCCTCTCGCCATGCTGCTCACGATTCTCATTGTGATCGTGGTCTATGTCTTCATCGGAGTATCTTTCACAGGCATTATCAACTGGCCGGGGCTCGGGGCGACAGCGGGCGACTGGGCTGCGATAGGGGAGCTCTCCTCCCCCCTGGCCGATGTCTCCCAGGCCCAGGGTCTGGTCTTCCTGGCAGCCCTGGCGACGATCGGCGCCCTGATCAGCACCGCGGGGGCCGGCGGGAACTGGGTGCTCCTCCAGGGGCGGATCCCCTTCGCGATGGCAAAGGACGGCCTCTTCTGGGGGCCCATGCAGCGGATTCACCCGCGGTTCTGCACCCCCTACGTCTCGCTGATCTTTGCCGCCATCCTGACGATGGTCATCCAGATCGCCATCCCCAACTTCCCTTCCGTCGCCCTCATCGCATCCATCACCGCTCTCGTGCCCTATGCCGCCGCGTCGCTCTCGCTCCCCATCCTGCGCCGCACCCGCCCCGAGGTGAAACGGCCCTTCCGGCTGCCCTTCCCGACAGCGATCTCGGGGCTCGGGTTCGTCCTGGCGACACTCCTCGTCTACTGGGCATCCTGGCCCTGGACGCTCGTCGGCGGGATCCTGATGCTGCTCGGGTTCCCCCTGTACCGCCTGGTGCACAGAGGAGCGCCCCTCCTGGCGCAGAACGTATGGCTGGGGGCGTACCTCGTCGGGATCATGATCCTCTCGTATATCGGGGATCCGAACTTCGTGTTCCAGAACTTCCTGCCCATCGGCCCCCTGGGCATTCTCACGCTGCCCTACGACGTCGTGGTCGTTGCCGTCTTCGCGGCAGTTATCTTCGTATGGGCAAACCACAGAGGGCCGGAACCGGAACAGGCGGCTTCGGGCAGGGTGAGCCCATGAACCGGGCGGATCCCGCCGTCCGCCGGCCCGGCGATGCGGAACGGAGGTGTGCGCCGTGGAAGCCCGAGTGAAGGCCGAGTGGGATCCCCTGCGCACGGTCGCCGTCCACCGCCCGGGCATCGAGATGTTCTTCGGGCTTCTCGAACCCTACGCCGCGCTCTACGAACGGGCCTTCAGCCAATATGCCGCTCGCAATGAGCATGACCGACTGAGTTCGACGCTGCACGACGAGTTCGGGGTCGAGATCGTGCCGCTCAAGCAGACCATCCTGGATGCGGCGGACGCCCGTCCGGCAGTGCGGGAGCGCCTGGTCGAGACGGCCCAGGAAGTCCTGCGGTTCTCGGGGAGCGAAGAGGAGGTGCGGCTCGCCCGGCAGGCGTGCCGCCGGAACACCGACATCCTGGACGCCGGCTACTACTTCACGGTCCTCCTGCTGCAACCGGAGGTGGTGCTGGAGCCGAGGACCGCTCCCCGGGCGATCAACGTGAGCATTATAGAGCGCCAGCCGCTCGCTAATCTCTACTTCATGCGCGACCAGCAGGCGGTCACGGATCGCGGCATCGTGCTCTCCCGGATGGCGAAGCGCCAGCGGGAGCGGGAACCGGAGCTCACCGCACTCCTCTTCGAGGTGCTCGGCACGAATGTGGTGCAGCGGATCGAGGCGCCGGGAACCTTCGAAGGCGGTGATTTCATTCCCATGGATAAGTTCGCCCTCGTCGGGATCGGGGATCGTACCAACCAAGCGGGCGTGGAACAGTTGATGCAGTCCGCACTCGGTTTCGACGAGGTAGGGGTCGTCCACCAGCCCGGTCATCCCCTCATCCCCGGGGAGAGCCGGGATCCCATGATCGACATGCACCTGGACACCTACTTCAACGTGGCGGGCAGCGGGATCGCTATCGGTTCGACGCTCCTGATGGAGCGGGCCGCTGTCGATATCTACCAGCGGGAGGGGGACGGCACCTACCGCCGGGCGGAGGGGGAGACGAATCTCCTCGCCTACATCCGCGAGAAGGGGTTCGAGGTGATCGACCTGACCACCCTCGAACAGATGGCTTACGCCCCCAACTTCCTCTGCATCCGCGACGGGGTCATCGTCGCCGTGGAGGTGGACCACACCGTGCGGAACGTGCTCGATACGCTCGCTGCGCGGGCGTCCCTGGAGCCGGCCCGCTACGGCAGGCTGCTGGAGCAGGCGCGGAAGGAGTATCGAGATCTGAAGAACGAAGGCCAGTTCTTCCCGCACAAGAAGGAGGTCTACCGGCACGACATCGACGCCTACCCCCTGATCCTGGAGAACCTCACCGGCGGCTACGGGGCGGCGCACTGCGTCACCTGTGCACTGAAGAGAGGGTGAGGGCAGCGAATAGCCTGTTAGGCAGTCCCCTGTACCTATTTTGTGACACCCTTGCCTCGCCTCCTGCGCCTAACATCCAGCCGTACGGGTGTGTTGGTATCTTGATGAACACCGCACAGGTGCGGAAGTGAGACGGGAATCAGGGAGGAGACTCCGAATACGACACCTGGAAAAGCACGCATGGACCGAAGACGCGACTCTGGTTACTACTCCTTGGTATTCCGCCTACCCCTTCTTCATCCGGTAGGGTTAGCACAAGAGAATTGGACTCGATTGCCGGCAGCGCGATAGGGAGTGTTGAGCCTGATCTCTGCTCCGATTCGGGCTCTGCTGCATCGAGGGATGCGCAATCCCGTGTCCAACACTCCAGCGATCCCCCGGATTATTCGGGACAACTCCCCAGACGCACTGTGCAAACGCGAGGTTGAGCCCAATGCGTATTCGATTCCACCCGCCAGACGTGGGCAGCCCCATATCGCAGCTACTGCAGCCGCAGCAGTCCGAGCGAAGAGCGGGCGATGCGGCCGGCAGGCACCAGCCGCCACGACGCGAGCACAAGCGAGCGGACGGGGCGTCATGGATAGCGGGGAATCCGAACAGGAGCCGGGGCGAGTCTCCGACGTGTGCTTCTTCCTTCCCGATGACGACGACTCTCTCCCGCTCGCACGCTTGACGGCATATCCCCTGGTCGAACTCGCTCTGCTCCAGACGATAAACTCGGCATCCTGTGACGATCTTCCCTCCACCCCTCCAGTCCTTATGAGCGTGCCGCTACGCTGGAGGATATACCCGGAACAGCGCAGTCAATCTCGGCGGCAGCCATCGCAGTGTGCGTCGTCCTCCTCCGCACCATCCGTGGGCGGCTGGTCGTCGGCACCGCCCTTCTCTATCGACTCGATCGTATCGGGACCGTCTCACCCGATGCTGCCCGTGCCCCTGACCGCCTTCGGCTCTTCCCTGGCCTGGAGCGTGATCCCTGCGTGCGTCATGAGAAAAGACTGCTGAGCGGCATCGCCGCCGTATCTCTTTCTTTAGCGGGACGGTTATACCCCCGCTCGTTCTGCTCATTGCATAGCCGTCTGGAGCGAGCTGCGGCGGATGCCGTAGAAGCGGTATATGAAAAGCCCGAGCGCCAGCCAGAGGACGAACCGCAGGTGGGTGACCGTGGGCAGAGCCAGGATGAGAGCGAGGCAGGAGGCGATGCAGATGACGGGGACGAGCGGCACCAGCGGCGTTCGGAAGGGGCGGTGCGCATCCGGCTGGGTGCGGCGCAGCGCGATCACCCCGGCGGCGACGATGATGAAGGCCGCGAGCGTCCCGATGTTCACCAGCTCGGCGATCGCCTGGAGGGGCAATAGACTGCTGATGGCTGCGGTCACCGCTCCCACGAGCAGCGTGACTCTGACGGGCGTTCGAAAAACCGGGTGCACCTCTTTGAACGTGGATGGCAGGAGCCCGTCCCGGGCCATGGCGAAGAAGATCCGGGTCTGGCCGAAGAGGAGGACGAGCAGGACGGAGGTAATCCCCAGCAGCGCCCCGACGGAGACGAGCGCCCCGCCCCAGGGAATGCCGATCCGATCCAGGGCGAAGGCGACCGGTGCCGGCACGTTCAGCTCGGTGTACGGGACGATGCCGGTGAGCACCAGCGAGACCAGGACGTAGAGGGCGGTCGCCACCAGGAGCGATCCGAGGATGCCGATGGGGAGATCCCGCTGGGGATTCTTCACCTCTTCGGCGGCTGTCGAGACCGCGTCGAACCCGATGTAGGCGAAGAAGACGATCGCTGCCCCGGTGATGACGCCGCCCCACCCGAAGGGCATAAACGGCGTCCAGTAGGCCGGCTGGATGCGGCTGAATCCCACGTAGAGGAAGAGGGCAACGACCGCCAGTTTTACGGTCACGATGACCGCATTCACCCGGGCGCTCTCCTGGACCCCGACGATCAGGAGCGCGGTGATGGCGGCGATGATCAGGATCGCGGGCAGGTTCAGCACACCGCCCTCGACGCCCGGGGGATTGGTCAGAGCGGTCGGGAGCGCGAGGCCCGCCTCGGCGAGGAGGTGGACGACGTAGCCGGACCAGCCGACCGCGACGGCGGCGATGGCGACCGAGTACTCCAGGATCAGGTCCCAGCCGATGATCCAGGCCCAGATCTCTCCCAGCGAGGCGTAGCTGTAGGTATAGGCGCTGCCGGCCACCGGCACCATGGCTGCAAACTCCGCATAGCAGAGGGCGGCGAAGAGGCAGACGGTGCCGGCGATCAGAAAGGAGACGACGAGGGCCGGACCGGAGTAGTTGGCGGCGGCGACTCCGGTGATCACGAAGATCCCCGTCCCGACGATCGCCCCGATACCGAGAAGCACGAGCTCGAACGGGTTCAGCACCCGTTTCAGGGCGTGTTCACCCTTCGTGCCCTCCACCAGCTGCTGGATGGGCTTGGTCTGGAGGATGCGGCGGGGATTGAGCGCGGATCGGTTTCGCATCGGTAATGTGATAGGTGCATGCACGTTTAAATGTTGAGATTAACGTGGGGGGGAATGGAAAAGTCGCGGGTAGGCGTTCATGTCCTCGCAGGTGCCTTCGCGGACCAACCTGGAAGCTGCCCATTAGGATCGATGTGGTATCTTCCCACTTCAAATTTATCAAAATACGGTGCATTCGTGACCCGTTCAATCTCTGCTCGATCATGTTGAGAGCACACGGCTGTTCTGAGGCAGATTTTAAAGAGTGGAAGGGAGGGCAACTTCCATCCCTCTGGTCTTCCTACCGAACAACGACATCGCCGGTCATTATAGTCGGATGGACGTCGCAGCGGAGGAAATATGTACCTGGCTGGGCAGGCGCCTGGAAGGTGTAGGTCGTGGTCGCGGGCCCGGTTATTATCTGTCCTACGAAGATGGATTGTGAAGCCGATGCGGCCGTGTAGACTGCAAAGTTGTGCGGAATGCCATTATCCATCTTGTCAAAGACACCATGCACCGTCGCCGGGCACCGTAATCATGCTCGTATTAAAGGCGGTGCCTCGCGCAGAAAGCCCGATTGTGACTGTCTGCGCGCCTCCGCCCGTCTGGTTCATGGTTTGATTGCTGGTCTGGTTCTGGGTCATGTTCTACGTCTGGTTCATGGTCATTGTCATATTCTGCTGGGTCCGATTCTGTATCGGGAAGGGTGCTGAACCCGGTGGCACGATCTTCCAGAGCTTGCCGGTCTCGATCGACGTATCCGGGCCGCCGATGGAGTTGGTCAGGAGGTAGAGCTCACCGTCGCTGCCCTGTCCGATCGAGCGGACGAACTCGTTTACGCGCCCGTTGGGGCTGCCAGCGATGTTCAGCCTCTGGACAGTCCACATCGCGTTATCCTGCGGCGTGAGGCTCTCCGCCGATGGGGGGAGCTGCCCGTCGTCCCAGCCACTCGGGGGCGTGGCTACCAGGATCGAGCCGTTGCCCATGGTGCGGCTCTGGTCGCTCCAGTAGCCGAAGACGTACTTCCCCGTGAAGTTCGTCAGAGCCGTCCCGCGGTAGACCTGCCCGCCGACGATCGTGTTGCCGATATCATGCCCTCCCTCGACGATGGGGCCGATCAGGGATTCGCCCTGGTATCCGGTCGTATTGCAGCTCGCCGGAGGCTGCAGCGTGCTGTTCGGATCGAAGCAGTGGGTGCCCTCCCGGATATTCCAGCCATAGTTCCCGCCCTTCGTTACGACGAAGACGGACTCAAAGAGGTTCTGGCCCGCTGCCGCGGTGAAGAGCGCGTTGCTGCCTCCCGTGTCGAACGACATGAAGGCCGGGTTCCGGAATCCGTAGGCGTAGACCTCGGCGGGGATGTTGTCGTAGGCATAGGTATCCAGGATGGCTGGCGGGTTAACAGTGAATGGATTGTCCGGCGGGATGCTGTAGAACCGGCCCTCGGCGGTCGTCCAGGTGGGCTGCGACGGGTTCGCGGTCTCGTTGACTGCCGCTCCATCGGTCTGGTTCATGGTCTGATTGCCGCTCTGGTTCATCGGCGGGGTCTGGTTGCCGCCGTTGACGTCGATCCGCAGGATCTTGCCGTAGATCTTGGTGAGGTCCTGGGCGTTGCCGATCAACGGCGTATGCCCGTTGCCGGTGTCATCCGCCCTGCCGCCGTCGCCGAGCGGGACGTAGAGGTATCCGTCCGCCGGCGAGAAGGCGATCTGGCCGCCATTGTGGTTCTGGTACGGCTTGTCGATGTACATCAGGATCTTCTCGGAGGACAGGTTCACGGTATTCGGGTTATCCGATGACACGGTGAACTCCGAGAGGTGGTTCGTGCAGCTCCAGCCCGGCGGCGCTCCCGCCCGCAGCGGCGCGCTATAGAAGACGTAGAGCTTACCGTTCTGCTTGTACTGGGGGTGGAACGCCATCGAGAGCAGGCCCCGCTCGTCGTACGTCGGGGAGAGGTTCACCAGCCTGTCGCGGATATCCAGGAACGGTTCCTGAACGACGGTCCCGTCCGCATTCACGATCTTCACGACACCGATCTGGTCGACGACGAAGATCCGGCCGGTCCCGTCATCCGGTGCCGCAACGACCATCGGCGAGGCGGTGAAGTTCTCCGCTACGAGCTCCAGGCTCACGTTCGGCACGAATGCAGAGACGTTCCCGAACGGTGTGGTCGAGGTGTTGTTCTGGAACTGCGCTGC
>JAXDAH010000087.1:0-4393 GCA_034679905.1 Methanomicrobiales archaeon
TTGCTGAAGTTCTCAGGATTCCAAGAGTCCAAAAATGTGAAAAATGCCCGAATACCGGAATCTTCAAGGCCATCGAATATCTCGTGCTGGCGATTTTTGAATGCCTCAAAGCAGTCCCGCGACCGCGGATGAACTAAAACGATCTCTTTCCCGCTCTCGACGAGTATCGTGCAATCTGGAGATATATCCTTGCCGGAAGGTTTCAGGAACTTCTTCTCAAACTCGCTTCTTTTTAACTTCTCGACACCAAAGACATATTTCGCGTTGTCGCACAGAACATAGGGTGCTATACCTGACGAACGAACCTCCTGTAAAGGCACATCCATAACCCGGGGCCGCGGTTTCTTGTCGCCGCTCCGGAGATCGGCGATATACGACAGCTCCCCATCGCGACTGAAGACCAGCGCAAACGAGACCTTAGCGCTGCTGTACCCCGGCCGGGATATCGCTGCGTCCTCGTCCTCCGCCAAAACGTCGTAATAGCGGCAGAGTGACCGGAGAATCATGAGACACCCCCGAAGCCGAGGCACCGCTGCACATCGATGACGCCATCCACCATAACCGCCCGGTAAAAGATGGCCTTCATATCGTCGGCAAAATCGATATCATAGAGCATGAACCCGAGATCCTTCTCTCCTGTGTAGCAGGATCTCGGCATCTCACCCTCGATGTGCTCGAACCGTACCGGGAACTCACGGCAGCCTAAATAGGGCTGGTGGAAACACTGCCCCTTCCGCACTCTGCGGAGGGCAATGCTGTAATGCTTCTCGACGGTATCCTCGGGGCTAGCCTCATCGGTCAGTTCAAAATGCGCTTCAATCCCGTAACAGACGTCGCGCAGCACCAGGGACGCCCGTTGAACGGCATCTTGTGTTGCATCCTGGAAGAGTGCCGCATCCCCACCGCGGAGCGCAGTCTTAACCTTGCCTGCAGGGATCTTGCCCGCTCTCTCGTTCCGGCGGATGTTATCGAACTTTATCGGGTTTAAAACATGAATCTTGTCGATTTTCCAGCGGATAGCGGGCTTCCAGTGGATTGCTTCGAGAATTCCCCGTGCAGCGGACGGGGTCATCACGTCATAGCTCACCCGCTCCGTCTTCATCTCGGGTCGGGTGAAGCAGGCATAATCGCCCCAGACTTTCAGTCGGACTCCGTATCCAATTGCCATCACCACATTAAATAATCAGTAGTGATCCCTCCCCACCAATACCTTTTCTATTTATAAGTCCAATATCCTCGGAGTATTCTCTCACATCGTTGAGCACATAGAATCTATCGCCGAATAGGTCGATTTTACCTGCGCGTTCCAGTTCTCTGAACTCGTTGGGGTAAATGCCGATCGTATACCCCTGCAGGCGTCGTGCGTATTTCCATGGCGATTCGCTGATCCGGAGTTCGTCGACGAGTGTTCTCCCATCTTCGCCATAGGGAACGATGAGATCCTTCGTGCCCTGCTCGATAATACTGAACTTCCACCCGACATCCTCAAACGGGAATGCAAGTTCGCTTAATCCCGTCTCAAACGACGACAGTATCTCCCTTCGGTCGAGCCCTTCGTCGCCCTTGTACGAATAAAGCTTCTGGAAGTAGGCCTCGACGGCCGAAAGGGAGAGCGGATCGTCATACGTATCCATGACCATCCTGCCGACCTCCGCAGTCAGACGCTGCCAGCTGGTGGCCTTGCCGTACGGCTCGGTCGATCGGAAGACATAGACCTCGCCCCGCTCAGCCCTCCCCTCGCGGTTGCACCGCCCGGCAGCCTGGGCAACGGAGTCGATGCCGGCTGTCGCGCGATAGATGACGGGAAAATCGAGATCCACGCCAGCCTCGATCAGCTGGGTCGAGATGACGCGGCAGTCAGCACCTTGCAGGAGCAGTTCTTTAATCTCCTTCAATTGCAGCCTCCTGTGGACGGGGCACATCCGTGCGCTCAGGTGATAGCACATGACGTGTTTCGAGAGTGCGGCATGCAGATGCTGCGCATGCGCCCTGGTGTTGACGATGCACAGAACCTGCTTATGCTCTTGTAGCCTCGCAGAGAGTTCCTCATCGCTCAACGACCCGAGATCGTTCACGCGCACACGCCGGAACGCTTCGTAGAGCTCCGCTGGCGACCGCACGATCTCGACGGGCCTGATGCTCCCGTCCAGAAGGTCGCCAAGTTTCGGCTGGGTTGCCGTGCAGATGACGACCGCGGAGCCGTAGTTACAGACGAGCTCGGAGAGAGCCTGGAGGCAGGGCATCAGGTAATCCGTCGGCAGCATCTGGGCTTCGTCGAGTACTATCACGCTCCGCGCAAGGTTGTGGATCTTTCTGCATCTCGACCGTCTGTTCGAGAAGAGCGACTCGAAGAACTGGACATTTGTCGTCACGACGATCGGCATATCCCAGTTCTCCGCCGAGAGTTTCAGGAAACGCTCCACAGAGTCGGCATCATCGTCTGCTATGGTTTTCGGGTCGAAGTTGCTGTGATGCTCCAGCACATTCCGGTTCCCGAAGATCTCCCTGAATTTCGCGGCGTTCTGCTCGATGATGCTCGTGTAGGGGATTACATAGAAGATCCTCTTCAGATCGTGGTGTCTCAGGTGGTCAAGCGCAAATGCCATCGACGAGAGCGTCTTCCCCCCGCCGGTCGGGACGGTCAGGGTAAACATCTGTGGAGGGAAGGCTGCCATCTCTCTGCACCGCTCGTAGATCTCCCTCCGGCGCCTGTTGATCTCGGTCTCCTCTGCACCCGAGAAGAGAGCCGCCATATAGTCATCGAACCTCTGCGATAGGCTCTCGAACGATTCATACCGCCCCCGGACGGAGGCAGAATCGGAGTCCGCAAACGCTTCCGTATCGAGGGAATCCGCATCGACGAGGCATGAGTAGAGCATGCGCGTGAAAAAAGCTATCGAAAAACCTTTTTTCTTCTGAACCGGTTGCAACCTCGGGCGGAATCGCGTGAGATCAGGAGATTGGATCTCATCCAGATATGCAGAGTAGTCTGGTAGAAATTTATTTCCCAGGCGCTCCTCAAGCCCGCTCTCGCTGCTGCCGTAGTTCAAGAGGCCGCCGTGATGCCCGGTGATGATGTACTCGAGGATACGGCTGAAATGCTTTGGGTACAGCGCTCTTGCTTCCCGTGCACCGGCAGTCGAATGGTCGACCCGGATGTTTGCACCTTCCAGGCGACGCTGGAACTCGGGTGAGTATTTCCCAATATCGTGCAGCAGGCCTCCGGCGTAGGCTAGATCGGCAGCACTGAAACTATCTGCAAATTCGGATGCTATATCGGCCACGTTTTGGAGGTGCTCAGAGAGCGCCTGCCAGCCGCGCCTGTCGGGATCGCCTGTAGAGTGTGCATAGTACATGGAACAGGCCTCTGACCTAACGGTTCGACATAAGAAAGATAAATATAGCCGTTTTGTATCAAGCACTATCCTGCACGTATGGCATCCCGCGACCTGCAGGGGAGGAATGGAGATTGGCACTTGTATAAGGGCCTGGCTTGAACCGCTCTTTTCCTGGAGCCGTGGAGGAATTTAGCCTCAGCAGAGCATGACGCACCGAAATGGCGGATTGCAGGGCCCCAGGTAGAGGGAGATCGGATGCCCGGATCGGGCCCGGAGAGCCCCCTTCGTCCCGTAAGCACAGTCAGGAATCTAGCATCCCCGAAGGGGGCTACCGCATTGCAGGGGTGGAGGTGGCGCACTCCTCTCTGGCGCGATAAGGCCTGTATCGGAGAGTGGGATAAGTCATGGACAGCAGAAAGATGGACCTTCGGTCCCGGATCGAGCGGGTATCTTCCTGGAGGCAGGGAACCGGATCTCCTCGGTATCCCGAACAAGGGCTATCGCTATACGAAGGCGAGGGGATAGCGCATGATCTGTTAATTACGCGCCAGCGCATCACCTGTGGCTTTGGCAGCGATGAGAAAATATTATTCAAGACCATACATCATCCACCCGATGCCAACGACACTCTAAGAGGCGGGGGAAAGAAGGTCTCACCCTCCTGTCCGTCCTACGCGACGACGAGCGTTCCCGTCATTGCCGTGGGATGCACGTCGCAGCGGAAGAAATAGTTCCCCGGCTGCTCCGGTGCCGTAAAGGTGTAGGTCGTCCACGCAGGACCGGTAATGACGCCGCCCCTGAAAATAACCTCCGATGCCGTCTCGTCGGTATACACCGCGAAGTTATGGGCGACTCCGCTGTCCAGGTTGGTGAAGTTCACCGTGACCGTCGTCCCGGCGGGGACCGTGAGGGTGTCCCGGTCGAAGGCACCGCCCCCCGCGATCAGGTCGACCGACGCCGTCCCCCCGCCGCCCACGGTCGCCGGGGTGACGTTCGGCTGCGTTGCAGCCTCCTGGAGTGCCACGACCCAGGCGGCGCTCTGTATGGTGTCGTTC
>JAXDAH010000088.1:0-2866 GCA_034679905.1 Methanomicrobiales archaeon
CGCCTCTGCAATACGGCGGTAGGATTCGGGGGCGCTCCCGCGGAGGTTGATGCCGACCGCCAGGTCCGAGCCGTCGAGGAGCGCGATCTGGCGCGAGAGCTCCTCCACGGGATCGTCGTAGAGCCACTCCTTCCTCCCGGCGCAGGCCAGATCCCGGCTCGCCGCCAGGGTCTTCCCGTCGATGGAGTAGCCCCCGATGAAGGCCGCTCCGATATGGTCGGCACGCCCGCAGACGTAGGGCGCGTCGGTGATTCCCGCCATGGAGGCGAGGGCTATTGGCGTCTTGATGCGCGTATCGTTGAGCGTGAGTTCAAAAAGATCCTCGGATGCCGGCATGAGTCTTTAAAATTTCCAGCTCAAGGGGAATAATCGTTTTGGATTGGACGGGCCGCGGCAGGCTGCGAGTCGGCACCCGGGCCGCGCGGTACGATCCCGCATACGGCGGCGGGCATGCGGTCGGGGTCCAGCCAGAACAGACCCGGGGACCTTCGGGCAATCGGTAACCATTTAAAAATGAGCGTGCTACTATTTCCGGTATGAGTAAGAAGGGTATGTTACTCGTCGGACACGGGAGCAAACTGCCGTACAATAAGGAACTGGTGGAGGAGACGGCAGACCTGATCCAGCGGATGAACCAGGAGTTCATCGTCAAATGCGGCTTCATGAGCCTCAACGAGCCCGGAGTCGAGGCGTCGCTGGAGGCGTTCCGCACCGAGGATATCGATCTCATCGTCGTCGTCCCCGTCTTCCTGGCCAAGGGCGTCCATATTTTAAAAGACATCCCTGCCCTGCTCGGCCTGGAGTCCGGGAAGAACCGCGGAAGATTCCTGATGAACGGGAGGAGCATCCCCCTCTACTACGCCGATCCGATCGGCCAGGATCCGTTGCTCGCGGAGTTGATGCTCAAGAACGCGTATCGGGTCATCGAAGAGCAGAGCTGAATGGATCTCCTGGTGCTGGACACCATCCACGGGGGGCTCGACCTGGCCCGGCACCTCTCCGCCGCCGGGCACCGCGTGGACTGCGTGGATGTCTACCGGGGCGAGGAGGGCATACCCGCGGATCTGGCCCGCACCCGCCGCTACGATCGGGTGATCGCACCGGTGCACCTGGACCCGGACCACCCGCTCCTCGCGCTCGCCCCGGTCCGGAGTCACCACCAGGCGGTCGCCATGCTGCTCCAGGGGCGGGCCCCCCGCCCGATGGTCGAGATCAGCGGTGCGCAGGGGAAGACCACCACCGCCCATGCGCTCGCCCATGCGATGCCGGGAGCCGGCATCCTCCACACCTCCCGCGGGACCTGCGGCTACCCGGAGCGGGCGCCGATCCAGAGAACGAGCATCACCCCGGCCTCCGTGCTCGAGGCGGCGGCCCTCGCGCGGCAGCGAAACGGCTGGCTGATCGCCGAGGAGTCCATCGGCGTCAGCGGGGGCGGCGACCTGGCGATCCTCACGTCTGCAAAAGACTTCCGGATCGCCGCCGGGAAGAGGAGTGCGCTCGCCGAGAAGTGGCGTTCGATGAAGCGGGCGCCGCTCTGCCTGCTGCCGGCGGGCTGCGGGGCCCGGGCGCCGAACGGGGTCTCTGTCGAGGATGCGGTGCAGTGCCGGGGGAACGAGTGCATCTACACCTGCAACGGCTGGATCGGCTCGTTTAAAAACCCCCTGCTCACGCTCTCCGCCTATCGCGAGCCCCTGATGCTCGCCACCGCCGCCGCCTGCCTGCTCTCGGTCGACCCCGCACCCCTGGCCAGCTTCTCGGCGCTCGAGGGGAGGATGGCGCACCGCTGGAGCGGCGAGGTGCTGATCCTGGACAACGCCAACTCCGGCACCTCCGCAGAGACGACTGTCGAGGCCGCCGCCTACGCCCGCGCCCTCGCCGGACGGTCGGACCTGACGCTCGTCATCGGCGAAGAGTCGCGCGCCGTCTGCGAGGGCTTCCCCGAGGAGAGCATCCAGGCGGCGATCGCCGCCATCCGCCCGGACCGCGTGGTGCGGGTGGGAGAGAACGGAGAGACCGCCACGCTCGCCGGGGGCGAAGCGATCGCCCGCTCGATCACGGGGAGGGGGAGCATCCTCCTCGCCGTCAAGACCTGGAGATAGCAATGCAGTACATTCAGCCACGCCCGAGCTCCATCGTCGCCGCCCTCTACACGGCGCGGGACCTGATGGTGGACGTATCCATCCTGCACGGCCCGTCCGGATGCTCGTTCAAGCACGCCCGCCTGCTGGAGGAGGACGGCATGCGGGTGCTCACCACCTCGCTCGCGGACAACGAGTTCATCTTCGGCGGGCAGACCCCGCTCGAACGGGTGCTGCGGTACGCGGAGGAGCAGTTCCGTCCCCACCGCATGGCGGTCGTCGGCACCTGCGTCTCGATGATCATCGGCGAGGATCTCCAGGCGGCCGTCGACCACGCCGGTATCGCCACCCCGACGATCGTGGTGAACATCCACGCCGGGTTCCGCGAGAATATCGACGGCGTCATCGCCGCCCTGGAGCCGGCCGCCGGGGCCGGCTGGATCAGCCAGGACGAGCTCGAGCGGCAGCGGTTCCTCCTCGCCCGGGCAAACGAGGTGGAGCGGCTGCGGGGCGCCGCGTACAGGGAGTACATCGAGCCCTCGCGGGGGGACTTGAAGCACGTCGCCGCCGCCCGGCTGCTCGAACTCGCGAAGAGCGGCGCCCGCGGCGTCGCCGTCCTGAACGCCAAGAAGGAGACGGCGTACATGTTCGCCGACGAACTCGTCGCCCTGCACGACGCCGCTCCCGACGCCGACATCGCCTATATCGCCAACCTGGAGCAGCGGGGCCTCCCCAAGGTGCGGCGGGACACGGCGGCGATCCTGAACGAGATGCAGGCGCGGGGCGTG
>JAXDAH010000089.1:0-13359 GCA_034679905.1 Methanomicrobiales archaeon
GCACAGATCGTGCGATAGCCGGTTCCTTTGAGATAGATAGCAAGCACTAGCTCCTGCCATCACGCTGGCTCTCCGCCCTGGAGATCGTTCTGTCGTGCGTCACTGCCATACTCCACCACCCGTGCGATTGCATGCATGCGCGCCGCACGCCTGACCCATAGCTCACCCACTTATAAATATTTTTTGTCCGTTTGTCGGGAATCCTGTTGCAGGACTCTTCTTCGAACAGAGCACTATGGATTCCCGTGAGGGCTCGCCCGCAGATGGACCTCACGCCATCCGGCCGAAACACCGGGTATACCATACCCCCTGGCGCGATGGTCGCGAGCAGGTGCAAAGAGGGATCGCTGCCCGGACCAAGCTGGACGTGCGTCATGGAGGCCCGAGCCGGATCCCGAACGCGGTTCGAGATCTGGTATAGATGCGGCTCGTCCATTGCACGGCCCGACGGAGAGAGGCGTCGCGACCTCGCTCCCGAGTGCGATAGGGGCGATACCTGGGAGCCTGGTGCATGGTGTAATCCTCTCGACCCGCCGAGAGCACGTGATCGAGGACAATGAAGTCCAAGGATTATCGCACCTCAGGGAGGAGACGAACTCCCTCTGCCGCGGGGGATCCGTACGAAAGAGGCGAAAGGAGTTGCCAATCCCGCATCGCGATCGGGCTTATCAGAACAGTGCCCTCCTACCCGCGTGCAAGGTCTATCCTGCTATTTGAAAGCAGGAGGATCGGAGCGGGTACCGAGCCCGCCTCGTCACGAATGGACAGGATGAATAGGGTCTCCCTCTCTGGTGCGATAGGCCTGTGTCCGCACCCGGGATTAGAGCCTGGACAGGAGACATGGATGACGATATGGCTTCGTGTGCCAGATCCTCCTTACGATCCGAGGAGGGCTGGGCATTGAGGGGGCCTCCACAGATACAGGGGCATCCTGCTCCGGTACGGATCTATCGGACCCATGCCAGGGAACCTCCGATATGCCGTGCATGCGCCACTCCTGTCTGCCCGAGAACCGCCGATTAGATGCATCAAGCGCGGCAGGGTCAACATGCGCTGCCGCCATGAATTTTGGAGCGTTTCATCGAGCCTGATAGAATCGCAATACCTCTTTTGAACGCTCTTTCGCCGAGATAGACCTCGAGAGTTCCGAACGCCCTGCGGGATTCCCGGATATGGCAACGGTAACTCATTCGTTTCGCCGGGGGGGAGGAGGTGCCTGTACCGGAATGGTGAAATAAAATGTGGACCCCCTCCCCGGCTCAGATTGCACCCACATCCTTCCTCCATGGCGTTCGATGATCCTCTTTGCCAGGGGAAGACCGATACCGGTGCCGGGATATGCCGTGCGATTGTGCAGCCGCTGGAAGATGACGAAGATGCGGTCATAGTAATGCGGATCGATGCCGATACCGTTGTCAGAGACAGAGAATAACCAGTTGCGCTCGTTCAGGCAGGCTCCGACATGTATCTTCGGCGGTTCCTTTCCCCGAAACTTGATCGCGTTCCCAAGCAGGCTGGAGAAGACCTGCTCGAGCTGGGCGCCATCAGCCAGCACTAGAGGGAGCGGATCGTGGGTGACAACCACTCCCTGCTCCTGGATGATGGACCGCATTTTGTCGAGGGCTCGTCCTAGCACCTGCTCGCTATCGGTCGGCAGTAGAGTTCCTCGCCGGGAGGTCACGCGGGAATACTCCAGGAGATCGTTGATCAGGGTCTGCATGTGCGTTGCCCCATCCACGATAAAATCGAGGAAGTCATCGGCATCCGAATCTAATCTGCCGCGGTATCGACGGGCGAGAAGCTGGGAGTAGCTGACAAGGGTTCGGATGGGCTCCTGCAGGTCGTGGGATGCGACCTGTGTAAACCGCTCTAGGTCGCCGTGGATCTGACGAATCAGGTCTGCATACCGTCGCAGCTCTGCCTCGGCAGCTTTCTGTTCGGACAGATCCCGAATCATCCAGCGGAGTTCGGCGACCATCCCTTCAGAATCGTACTCCGCAGCTGCCGTGACAGAGGCTTGAAAAGTCTTCCCCTCTGCGGTGCACATGCCGATCTCACAGTTTACACGATCCTCCCCATGAACAACCTCATTCAGGGCTGCCCTATACGGCAAGCATTCGTCGGGATCGACGAACTGATCGAGCAGCCCCCCGACGAGCGCCTCGGGAGTGCGGGATAGCATGTACGAGGCTGCCCGGTTTGCCTCGAGAATTCTGCCTTCCGTATCGGTGACAAGATGGGCATCGGGAATAAAATCTAATATATCGCGGTATCGCTGCTGTTCCCTGTCGAGCATGCTTTGAGTGCGGATCAGCTCCTGACTCTGCTGCTGGAGATCCTCCCCGACGATTCGCAGATCTTCTATAAGCACAGACAGCGTGTCCAGCGTACTCCGCACGGAACTTCTCCTGTCAGCGATGCCCTGCAGCTCGGTCTGCCTCATGACCTTCAGCCGTTTCTCAAGCGCATCTATCTGCTGGATATACGCGTCATCCATGACATCTCATCTCGCGTTGGAGTATCTGACTGTCCGGCGGCAGGGGGATCCAATCTATACACGATCGGCCTCGGAATGCCATGTTGAAGGGCATGCCCTATCAACGGCTGCAGCAATGCCGTCAGGGAGGGCCCGACAGGGGGGGATGTGCTGCCAGACCGGTATCAGGACCCATAGAGGGGTTGTGGACAATCGTGCCGTCAATGCATGGCTCATATGGGGGACACCGGAACCAACACTTATATATAGAGTATTGAAAAGCGTCATAGTAAATAAACCTGTGTCAGCTTCTGAACTGACAAAATCGATTTTTTAGGGTATACATTGTATTAAGAAACGGGTTAATATGAACTGAAACGACATAAAAATTAATAAAGGACGACGGTCAGTACCCAATACCTTGGGGTAGCGGCGGGATGTGGAAGAAGGCAGCTAGGTGGCAATATCCGCTCCAATCACCCCCTGTGCAACCCGGACTATACGGAGCCTCGACAGCAGAGTATGTATTCCTCCCTCTCTTACCTCCGATATCACCACCGAAGGGTAGACCGCTGTCCTGCGATTTGGGCAGCCGCAGCTGTCCCATCTCAGGTTCAATCCGCTACAGCGGTTGCGGGCGATGCACGTTCCCGGAATATACGGCAGGCTGCTTGCCGTTGAAGAACGCAGGATCGGGGGCGGCAGTCGGTCCCTGATGCCTATCGCACCCGTGCCCGAATGCCGTGTATGTGCTAGTAGAAAGGACTCTGCAGGCGCTTGGAGAATGACGGATCCCATCGCAGATTTTCTTCGTTCGGTGCTGGAGAACGGGCGTTATCGGCGCCGCTCACCTTTTACTGTCCAACGACCATTCAATCCGATGCATCGGGACCGTTCGATAATTCTCATTCGCACCAGGCTGCAACTTGCGGGATCAGCAATAACATTTATCAGGATCCTATTCTTTATAAGGGGGGTGTATGGCGACAGAGAAGCACATCGGGTCTGCCCGTGAGCATGATGTCCGCTCGGAGTGGCAGAGGAGCTCTCCAACGGACCGACCCCTGGGCGGCAGGGAGCGTGAGGAGGGAGGACCGACCCCGGCACAACAGCGGGCACGGAGAGAGAACATCGAAAAGGCGCAGGAAGCCCGACGATACGAGAACCGTACCAAGAGGGATCTCTACGAACGGGCAAAGGAGCTGGATATCAGCGGGCGATCGAAGATGTCCAAGCATGAACTGATCACAGCGTTGCGGGAGAGACGCTAGAGTCGTTCTACGCTATCCACGAACGGAGGAATGAACGCTCCCATACAGGAGACCGCATCCTGCACACCTCTTCTGGCTGACGATTCAGGAGATCTTCAGTCTGAGACGCTACCGATGTGCTTCAATGAACCTCGTCTCTCCGCCGCGATGCTGGTGACTGCCCAATTCCACGATAAAAAAGTTGGAGTACGGTTTACTTAAGGGAATCAACAGATCTTCGTGCCCGGTGGCACGGGACGAAGCGGCACCAGAAGCGAAGCAGCATCGCCAGCAGCGAGAAGCATGCCCTGACTCTCCACACCGAATATCTTTGAAGGTTTGAGGTTGGCAATCACGATTACGTCCTTTCCCACCAGATCGTCTGGAGCGTAAAACGGGGCGATACCGCTCACAATCTGCCGCTTCTCTCCCTCGCCAAGATCCACCTGCATCACATAGAGCTTATTTGAGCCCTTCACCGCCTCGACAGTCAGGACCCGTGCCACCCGGAGATCGAGCTGTGCAAATTCGTCGATGGTTACCATACCCACGTGTACCTCCTTTGCCCCCTTTGCCTTTGCCTGGTCAACCCGCATCCGTAGAGTCGCTTCGAGTGCGATGACTTTCTCATCCTCTACCTTCTCGAACGCGGGCGCTGGTCTGGGGAGCTTCTGTACGGGCAGCCCCTCCAGCGACTCCTGGAACGTGTGGTCCGCCACAGCATCCTCGTATCCGAGCATCTTCCAGATCCTGGACGCCCGTTCGGGCATGAGCGGATCGGTGAGGAGTGCGAGAGCTTTCACCAGCTGGAGGCAATCCCGAATCACGCGCCGGGCCGCTTCCGGGTCCGTTTTCACGAGCTGCCAGGGGGCATTCTTCTGGATATAACTGTTACCGAAGGCAGCAAGAGCGACGATCGAATCCACCGCGTTCTTGAACTCGAACTCCCGGATCGCCTGCTCGGTATTCGCAAGGGTTGCAGAGATCTGCTCCTGAATCTCGGGAGTACCCGCCCCTTCGGGAACCCCTCCAAAGAATTTCTGGGAAAAGTGGAGCGTGCGGTGAACGAAATTGCCAAGAGTCCCCACTACCTCGTTGTTGATCCGCTCCTGGAAGATCTTCCAGGAGAAGTTCAGCTCCTTGGTATGGCTGGTGTAGGATAGCAGGTAATAGCGGAGGTAGTCGGCAGGTAGTCCCTGATCCAGGTAGTCCTCATCCGTCCAGACGACGTAGCCGCGGGATTTCGAGAACTTCTGGTCGTCGATCTTCACCATCCCACTCGCCACGACCGCATGGGGAACCCCGTATCCCGCCCCCTTCAGCATTGCCGGCCAGAAGATACAGTGGTGGTAGATAATGTCGCTGCCGATGAAGTGGGTCACGCGGGTATCCCCGCACCAGTACTTCTTCCAGTCGGTCCCCGCCTTCTCTGCCCATTCCTCCGTGAATGCGATATACCCAATGGGGGCATCCACCCAGACATAGACCACAAGATCATCCCTGCCGGGAAACTTCACACCCCATTCCAGCGTCCGGCTGATGCACCAGTCGTGCAGCTCTTCTTTAACCCAGCCGATGGCATAATTACGTGCGTTGGACGTACCCTTGAGCGTACCGAGATAGTTCAGCAGAAAATCACGGAAACCGCTCAGGCGGAAGAAGTAATGCTCCTGCTCCTGCAACAGCGCCAGGGTGCCGCATACTTTGCAGCGGGGCTCCCTGATCTCCCCCGGTTCTAGGTGCCGTCCGCAGCCCATATCGCACTCGTCGCCCCGCGCCGGCACACCACAGTGCGGGCAGATTCCCTCCACATAGCGATCGGGTAGAGACCGTGCACACTCCGGACAGTAGCTCTGCTGGACCACCTGAGAGTAGATATACCCGTTGTTGATGAGATTCTGAACGATCGCCTGCGTGCGCCGATGGTTGGTCGCGTCATCGGTCATACCAAAGTGATCGAACACGATGTGCATGCGATTGAAACAGTCCTTAAAATGCTCGTGATAGCGCATGGAGAGTTCCCGCGGCGAGACCTCCTCCTCTTCGGCGCTCACCACTACGGGAGTGCCGTGGTTATCGGAACCGCAGACAAAGACGACGTCCTCTCCCGCATGTCTCAAAAACCGCACGTAGAAGTCGGCAGGCACATAGGTACGCAGATGGCCCACATGGCATGGGCCGTTTGTATAGGGGAGACCGCACGTCACCAGCAACGGACTTTCGCTCATCCTTACATTTTTTAGTATTGTTGCTATAAATAGGTAATATCGAGATGACGAAGAGATACGAGGTGGCAACACGGTCGTTCGGCGCTGATGCGGCGGAGCCCGAGATTGCGGCTCTGTCCAGATGGATCTCGGGTAGGAGAGGGGAGCCTGGGGATATCATCACGTATACGATCGAGTCCTCACTTCGGCTCCAGACCAGGATCACCGTCCCCTGTGCCGGAGGCCGCTTCTACGCGGACAGGATGCTGGATTGCATCGGAGGTATCGAAGACGGGATGCTCCGCGGCGAGCCCGAGATCCTTGCGAAGGATGCCCTCATGGATGTCAGCACGCTCCTCACCCTCTGCAGAAGAGCCTGGCTGGCCATCCCGGGACCGAGCATGCTCTCGATCAGAGACGAGTACTTCCGCAATCCTGAAGAGTTCCAGGAAGGGATGGCGCGGGTGTATAGTATCCTGATGCGAACGATGCGGGATGCGGGGATTGCAGGCCACGTGATCCTAGTGGACGAGCCAGGCGATATCGAGCTTGAGCTGCTCTCGGGCCCGAGGACGTTCTTCTTTCACCCCGAACCAGATCGCAGACTGCTCTCTCTCCTGCTCGAGCACCAGCAGCAGATCGCGATCGTGCCCGCTCTCCTCGAGACTGCCCTCGACCTGGCAGGGGAGTATACCCTCCAGCAGCTCGTCCTGCTGGATCCACAGCAGGACTGCATCGTCCGGGCTGCCGAATCCATGGATATCGACAGGATCCGGGTCGGGGGATACTGCCGGGAAGATTGCGGCAGGTACTGGGAGGATCTTGCCAGTCAGGCCTTTCTGATCAGATAGAATCGGCAACCTTCGCCAGGCGGCTGAAGTGCCGGGTCCGTTTGAATAACCAGAAGATCGCTTTGTCGATAAGATTGAACGTGAAGTTGCCACCGGCTGCGTGGGGGTGCCCGCCTCCTCGAAACTGGCGGGCAATCAGGTGGCTGATTGGGGGGACCGAACGGATGGAGAACCGCCCAGAAGGGGAGACGATGATCTCGATGTCCGAGCTGTAGCGTTCTCGAAGAGCGTATGCCGTCTCGCTCGGATGCCCGTAGAGGGGTGTAAACGCAATTCTGTATTTATTCTCGTATATACGGGCGTCCCGAATGCTTCGGTCGATCATCTCCCTCATCTCGCGGTCGATCTCATGGAACTGCTGCTCAATGCGCTCGTCAGAAAATATGCCCCGGACCAGACAATCCCGCACGTGCTCCCGGTTCTCCTCCCGTGTCAATACTCGGGCTAGGATAGCTGCACGGGGATCCAGGTTCTTCCAGAGATCGTAGTCGCAGACCACCTCCGCCACCTCGAGGGCCTTTGGATCGTGCGGGAGGAGATCCCGTGCCACAATCCCGCAGGCGCAGAGCCCGGTATCGATATGCAACACCCCCACCGTCCCATGGATACGCTGCACCTCTTCGTCCTCCCAGCGGTGATGATCCCGCCACTCAACTCTCCAGCCGTTTGAAACGGCTTTCTCTGCAGTCTTCTCTATCCCCTGCTGATATCCCAAATCCGAGATGGACAGAAGGTGCCCCTTGCCCCGGATGCCTGAGATCAGGTGCAGGAGCTTCGGGAAGTTACCCACCGAGCTGAAGATGGTGAAAATCTCTCCGTATGTCATTCGGTGGATCGCGTCTGCCCCCACGGCATCCAGATCGTTATGCGTGAGGTGAACCACCTCGCACTTCCTGGAGATGAGTGCATCCTCAAGGCCGCTCCCTTTATCCTTACTCCTCGACATTATCCTGCCTGCACCCGGGTGTAGCGCCCAAGCCGTATCCGCTTTCTCTGCTCCGATGCGCCCTGCGGGACATAAACCGATCATTTATTAGGATTCACGTACTATTATAATCCTCAGCTGTTCGGGCCTCAGTAGCTCAGTTCGGGAGAGCGCCAGACTGAAGATCTGGTTGTCCCCGGTTCAAATCCGGGCTGAGGCACTCGCGCTTTTAGCTGTTTTTAGAGTCCACCTTGAGGGATCGTTCTTGCGTACGGTTTTGAGCAATGAATCCCCCCATAAACGCGGGAAAACACTTACTGAAGCATCCATCCTCGCGATCGGGATGGCGCCATTACGTTCACTATGCCTGGAATTAATACATCGGAGAGCGCTTCGGGGATCGCACGGATTGTGTGTAATGTTCTACTGCAATCCTTTAATCTTCTGCCCATCGAAGAAGAGCTGAAGGGCAATTTTCAGTTCCGAGGGGGAGATCGGCTTCTCCAGAACGCCGGCGACCGAGCCGCCGTAGCGAGATACCTCCTCGTCTTCCAGGCGCTTCGCGGTGAAAAGGATCACGGGCACACTCCGCATCTCTGGATCCTGCATCATCATCTCAAGAATCTGCCAACCATTCAAAGGAGACATCATCACATCCATGAGCACCAGTTCCGGCGCCTGCGCCGTGATCAGATGCACGGCATCCCTGCCATTGTCCGCCACGAGAGGTTCGCATCCGATCTTGCGGAGGATCAGCTCCATCACTTCCAGGGTGGGTGTATCATCATCCACCACCAGCACGCGATGGTTCATCGCTTCGCCTCCTTCGGGATGCGGATGGTGAACGTGCTCCCCTGCTCGATCTGGCTGCGCACATGGATATCGCCCCCATGAAGGCGGATATACTCGCGCGCGATGGATAGCCCGAGACCCATACGGTTGGTCTGGCGGGATAGGTTGTCAGCATCCGGAAGATAAAACGGCTTAAAAATGGCGCCGAGTGACTTTTTATTGATACCTATCCCGTTATCCTCTACTGCGATGCAATGGTCTCCGCCATCGGCACTGTAGATGATAGTAACCTTCTTTGGAGGGGCATTGTAGCGCACGGCATTTGAGATGAGCGTTTCGATCGCCTGGTAGATACAATCCGGATCTGCGTGAATCACTGTGTCCTCTGGAATCTGAATGGACACCGCAGCATCCTTGTCATAGCCTCCCTGGACAATGATCGAACTCACCAGATCAAAGAGACGGATCTCCTCACTATCCAGCTGGAGCCTCCCGTTGTAGAGGATCGAGAGTTCCAGCATGCGATCCACGATCTGCCGTTCGCGCTCTACACTCTCCAGACAGAGACGTAAGATGCGTGCAGTCTCCTCGTTCAGAGAGTAGAGACCCGGCTCGTCCAGGAGCAGGTGAAGGTAACCGAGGATGGGCTGGAGCGGCGTTCGGAGTTCATGGGCGGCGGTTGTGATAAAATCCCTGCGGTGCTTGATCTCGCGCTCCAGCTGAATGTGTGCCAGGGTCTCCTCCCTCTCTTCCGTGACGTTCCGACTTGAACCCATAATACCGATCACAGCGCCGACGTCGTCGAAGAGAGGAGTCAGCGTCGTGGAGAAGGTGTATTCCCGCCCATTGAGTGTTATCGGCATCTCCCACTCAACAGATCTCCTCGACCTCCGCATCCCCTCGACGTGCCCCATGTACATATCCGCCGCTTCTTTCGAGAGGAGATCGTAGGGCGATCTGTCGACGAGGTTCTGGGCTGCGATACCATATGCAGCTGCATCCTTCCAGTGCACCTGGCGGTACGTGCCGTCCAGCTCCTGCAAAAAGTTCAGGTCGCGGGAGTGACTCACAATTTTCCTGAAATGCTCCCTTGAATTCCTGATTGACGACTCCAGACCCTTCAAAGCACTTATATCTATGATTGTAGCTTCAAATACCTTCTCAAATTCGATCTCCTTGCAGGAAATCAAGAAATCACGCACATCGCCTGACTTGGAGATGAACCGGGCTTCGTGGTTCATGACAGGATAGCCCCCTCGCAGCCGTTCGAATAGAGTGTCTCTCTGGACGGGTTCAGCCCAAAGTGCAGCAACAGGCATCGCCTTCAGCTCGTGAAGCGTATATCCCAGGCGCTCGGCGAGTGTACTGTTCGCCTCAAGAATGCTTCCTCTGTGGATATCAAAGAGAACGATGCCGACCGCTGCATTGTGATAGAGTCTTCGGTATCTCGAAGGGAAGATGCCTCCTTTCCGGGCAAGCAGGGTGGTTGCCGCCACCACCCAGATATACAGGGCAGCGTTCAGCGTGGAGGTGATCGGATCCACCGCCGTCCCGATGAGAGAGAAGTATGCACTGATGGCTAAAAAAGCAGCCACAAGAAGAATGGTTGCCTGGAGACCAAATCGGGGATACCAGATAGACACGAGCACGATAGGGATGTAATACAGCTGGGGGAAGAGGTAGATGAAGTAGGGATTGGGATCAGCGGCGGAGATATCGAGGGAGTACACGGTTGCACAGAGAGCGATGATGATGAAGGCAACAATAACCCAGAGTCTGACGAAATCGCTCTCATCCAGATCGAAATGACGCTTCAACCTTGGATATGCGTCTTCAAAGATCATACCGACGATATTAGTTATTCCAAATTATAATAAAAGCATTTCCATTTAATCCAAAAGGATATATGAAAGAATATTTGGAAATTGAGGGTATTTATTCGATATCCGGATTCATCGTCATCACACGATCGAAAATCCGCATTCCTGGGTTGGCGTGACGATCCCGAGGTCGCCTCCATTGTTTTTAGTGCAGACTCAGCGGTGGGTGTCCTCCACCCATGGTTGTGGCAAGGAGAAGAGTATAGGGGGATCGCTCATCACTGACGATAAGCCCTACTGTATCAAGGGGACTTTCCCGATCCCCCTGAATCTCTGTGAGACCGTTTGGGACGCCGCATTCGGGGTGCCTGCCCCTGAGCACCCTGAGCGGAGAAGGAGGGGCTCGTGGGAGCGACAGCACAGCGCTCACCATGAGAGCCCCCTTCCGTAAGCCTCCCGTGTTCTCTCCCTGAAAGGGGAGCTTCGATCCTGGCACAGCCGCTAAAACGTGAGTGGATTACCGCCGGGGATTACGAAAAAACTGCACCCTGCCCCGTGGGCAGGGTGTGACCCGGACCGGTTAAGGTTGGGATTCTGCCTGGAGTCGCGAGAGCAATCGGGTGCCAATGGAGCGCACTCACAGCGATATCACTCCACGCCGGTTGCGCATCCGCTGACGTCAACGGTGAAGAGAGGAGGGAATAATATGGATTGCACCACAGAGGTACGTGATGCGCCCGTATGTCATAGTGAACTTCGCGATGAGTGCGGATGGCAAGATTTCAACGTTCGAGAGACGGCAGGTGCGGATCTCCGGAAGCGGCGACCGGGAGCGGGTCGACCGCATGAAGGCAGGGAGCGATGCCGTCATGGTGGGTATCGGCACCGTCCTAGCGGACGACCCTTCCCTGACGATAAAGAGTGCCGAACTCATACGCCAGCGGATCGAGCGGGGCCAGGATCCCCATCCGGTCCGTGTTGTGGTCGATAGTCAAGCCCGTACTCCCCTAAATGCCGAGATCCTGCGTAAAGGAGAGGGGCGGCGTGTTGTGGCTGTATCGTGCGAGGCCCCGGAAGAGAGGGTCGATGCGATCCGGCGATACGCAACGGTCTTCAGGGCCGGTGCCTCCGAGGTGGATCTCTCCCTGCTGATGCATGACCTGCACCGCATGGGAGTTCGCCGGCTGATGGTGGAGGGTGGGGGTACCCTGATCTGGTCGCTCTTCCATCGGGATCTGGTGGATGAAATGCACTGTTTCGTCGGAAACATTATAATCGGGGGTCGGGATGCCCCGACTCCTGCAGAGGGGACAGGGTTCTCCAGCGAGAGCGTGTTTCCGCGCCTGAACCTGGAGAGCCTCCAGAGACTGGACGAGGGTGCCCTCATCCATTGGCGCGTCGCTAGAAGCGATGAGGAGGCCCGAGATGCCCCTCATACCCCATAAACAGGAAAAGTAAGGTGTGTGTGCTTCATCAACGTCGTGTCTGGAAGGGTACGAGCTGATCCACCACTTTATATCTGCTCCCATCGGTGTAGCTGACCCAGATCTCGACACGGTCGGTTTCAGTTGTGCCATCGAACGTTGCCATCTGACCAGCCCGTATCTCTGTTCTAGCAATGACCTCTTCCTCAACCCTTCCTTCTGCGCTGGTAAATTTGATCTCTATGCGTGTCAATTGCGACTGTCCAAGCCCCCCATTGAAGGTAACCGTAACAACCGGCGTCACCGGTATTGGATTTTTATCAATCTGGAAGGCTACAGTCTTCTGCCCTGGCAACGTCTCCGTCGGTCCCGGTGAGAGCGATGCGCCCGGAGTCTGCGTAATGGTGCCGGGAACCGTGGTCGCCGGGGGGGACGCGGTGGTGGTTGTCGGAGTTCCATCGGGCGTCGTCGTGCACGCCGCTGCCATCGCCAGGATCCCCAGCATGACGAGAACAGGTATGAGCAATCTGGCGTTCATATGGCAAGGTGGTTCTCTCTGGTATTTGATTATTCCGACTTGTATGATGCGGTGCCAGAGCGGTCAAACAGGATATTCGCCATCAAGTCGTCAATGCTGACATATCGGCTGTTTAACGGGAGTCACCATGGGTAGTTGTTGCAGCCACACGTTCCCCCTCGTGCTGCCGCTTTAACCTTGATACGGACCGCGATCCGTTCAACGCCCATGTTATTAAAAATGTTTCCAAATATTAATAATTCCTGGAAGGAAATATTCTAGGCATGAACTTGAGACAACCCAATGCCAACGAAGCACTGGGCACATTCAACCGGTCCCGGGATGTCGTTCCGATGTCGGGGATCTGCACCCGTTGCATGGACGGGTGCAAGGGGGGCTGCGACATCTGGCTCTCATCGTTCCGGGGACGCGAAGTTCTGTATCCATCCCCCTTCGGAGGGATGACCGCTGGCGCTGACAAGAACTATCCCATTGATTACTCCCATCTTAACATCCAGGGATACGCCGTCGGGGCAAAAGGGTTGCCAAAGGGTGTAGAGATCGGACCGGATTCGGCCGTCTTCCACAATGTAGATACGGAGACGGAGTATGGGTGGGACAGAAAAGTCAAGTTGCGGGTGCCGATCTTCACGGGAGCGCTGGGTTCGACGGAGATTGCCCGAAAGAACTGGGAGCACTTTGCCATCGGTGCAGCAATCTCCGGCATCACCTTGGTCTGCGGCGAGAATGTCTGCGGTGTCGATCCCAACCTGCGGCTGGACAATACCGGCAAAGTGACGAGCTCGCCAGAGATGGATCGGAGAATCGAGATCTACCGTAAGTTCTATCAGGGGTACGGCGAGATCCTGGTTCAGCTGAATGTGGAGGATACACGCCTGGGCACTGCCGAGTATGTCGCCTCCAAGCACAACCTGGACACGATCGAACTGAAATGGGGACAGGGAGCCAAGTGCATCGGCGGTGAGATCAAGGTCCCGTCGCTCGAGCGGGCGCTGGAGCTGAAGAGGAGGGGCTATATTGTCCTGCCCGATCCCGAACGGCCTGAGATCCAGAAGGCGTTCAAGGAGGGTGGCATC
>JAXDAH010000090.1:0-14776 GCA_034679905.1 Methanomicrobiales archaeon
ACCGCGCCGCCTCCCGGGCCAGCTCCATTGTTCGGTCGATGAGACCTCTCCCCTCCATATCGATCTCAAAGCCCACGCCGGCATCCCGGGCCGCCCGGAGCAGGGATGCCGTGTGGCTTCTGCAGGCGGCCGGATCCCGTGAAATCCCGAGCGCAGTGAGCTTCACCGATACGGAGGCGTCGAGCGATGATGCGGCGATCCCCCGGATGCAGGCGAGATAGGCATCCCGCGTCTGCTCCGACTGCTCCCGCGTCCGCCCCGCACCGCTCAGGCCATCCAGGATGCAGCGGATACCCTGATCGTTTCTCCCCCTGCACCACTGCCGCGCTCGCTCCCCGTGCGGCAGCGTCCAGCGTTCAGCCGTTCCCGCCATGGCACCCGATACAGCGGATTCCCATTTAAAAGGTTGCTGGAGGGAGGTGGAAGGCACGGTCGCGGCGGCCTCCGCGAACCCCATCTCCCGAAGCGGCGCCGAACGATTCTTATACGGCACGGGCATAGGGGAGGGATGAACCCCATGCACTCCAAAGCGGCGGACTGCCCGTTCTGCAACATACCCGCGGAGGCGATCGTCGTGCGCAACGATCTCTGCTTCGCCATCCGCGATGCGGACCCGGTCACGCGCGGGCACATGCTGATCATCCCCTTCCGGCACGTCGAGTCCTACTTCGATACCACGTTCGGCGAGAAGGTGGCAGTTATCGACCTGGTCGAGAAGGTGCGGAATCGGATCGATGCGGAGTACTCTCCGGACGGCTACAACTTCGGGGTGAATATCGGCGCTGCTGCGGGGCAGTCGGTGATGCACGTGCACTTCCACTTCATACCGCGGTACCGGGGAGACACACCACACCCCGGAGGCGGCATCCGCAAGGTCCTGGAGGAGCCCTGAACTGCCCGCGCGGCATTCTCACGCCTCTAGCCGACCCGTGTCTGTGTCTGCTCCCGCAGGAACGAGAGCAGGTAGTACGGCCCTCCCACGCCCTTTCCGGTACTCCCGCTGCCCTTCCAGCCGCTGAACGGCTGGATGCCCGGCCATGCCCCCGTGGTCGCCCCGCCCCGACGGTTGGCATAGCAGGTGCCGAAGCGGATGTTCTCGAAGAAGAACTTCAACTCGCCCTCCGCCTCCGAAAAGATGCCGGCGGTCAGCCCGAAGTCCGTATCGTTCGCCTCCAAAAGCGCCTCCTCCAGGCGATGAAACGTCTTCAGGACCAGGAAGGGTACGAAGAGCTCGTCCCGTATGAGGCGGTGGCCTTCCGCGAGGGCGGTGACCACGGTGGGAGCCAGGTAGTGGCCGCGCGAGAAGAGCCCTCCCGAGAGCACCGCCCCCCCCGTGAGGATCGAGCCCCCGTCCGCCTCCGCCTGCCGCACGGCATCCTCGTAGGTCCTCTTCGCCTTCTCGTCGATCACCGGACCGTAGAACACATCCCGCTCGCGGGGATCGCCGATCTTCAGCGATTCCACCCGCCGTATCAGCCTCCGGGTGAACTCGTCTGCGACGGGGTCCTGGACGTACAGGCGGGAGGTCGCGCTGCACTTCTGCCCCCCGTAGCCGAACGCCGCCCGCACGACGCCCTCGACCGCTTTATCCAGATCTGCGTTTGCGGTCACGATGGTGGGGTTCTTGCTTCCCATCTCGGCGATCAGGGGTTTGGGGTAGATCTGCCGTGCGGCACGCTCGCGGTAGAGCCACATGCCAACCGTCTTCGAGCCCGTGAACGCGATCCCGTCGAGATCGGGATGGACTGCCGCGACGTCTCCGAACGGCTCGCCGGGACCGGTCACCAGATTGATCGCGCCCGTGGGCACACCGCCGTCGACGAACGCCCGGTAGAGTTTGAGCCCGGAGAACGGCGCCTCGCTCGTCGGTTTGAAGACCACGGTGTTGCCGGTGAGAAGTGCTGCAGCACACATCCCCCCGGCGAGCGCGATCGGAAAGTTGAAGGGGGATATCACGGCGAACACCCCATAAGGCCGCAGGAGGCTCCAGCTCTGCTCGCCACCGGAGTCCACCGCCATGGGGAGCACGTAACCGTCGTTCTCCTCGTAGATATCGGCGTAGTAGCGGAGAAGGTCCACCGCCTCTCCGATCTCGGCCAGAGCCTCGGTACGGGTCTTCCCCACCTCGTAGGTCAGCAGCGCCGAGAGGGGGAACCGCTGGCGATCCAGGCTATCCGCGGCGGCCCGGATCGCCCACATCCGCAGCGGCCACTCCACCGAGCTCCAGGATGCCCCCGCCCTCTTCGCCTCGGCGATCGCCTCCTCCGCCTCCTTCTCCCCGCCTCTCTGAAACACACCGAGCCGGATCTCTCGGTCGATCGGGGATGTCAGGGTGAAGGTGTTCTCTGTATACACCTCCCGATCCCCGATGTGCATCGGGTGCTGTTCACCGAACTCCTGCACGATCTCGGCCAGCGCCCGCTCGTACTCTCTATGGATACTCTCGTCCGCCTCGATCGAGACGTAGGTCAAGCTCATGACACTTCTCCCTCCGTGTATCCCCTCTTCCCAGACGGTCGGCATGCCCGGCGGCATCCAGGGACAGTCGATAGAGCAGAGCATTTTCTATTTAATCATTCCCCCGTCCGGCTGTAGATCCGGGGGAGCACGCCGTCCAGGATTGCCAGGCCCGCATCGATATCCTCCTTCTCGATGACGAGGGGAGGGGAGAACCGGATTGCGGACTCTCCCGCGGGGAGCAGGGCGAGTCCACGCTCGAAACACTCCCGGACGATCCGATTTCTCGCCTCCATGTCCGGTTCCCGGGTCTCCCGGTCCTTCACCAGCTCCATGCCGGCCATCAGCCCCAGTCCCCGCACGTCCCCGATACCGTCGTACTCCCTTCGGAGGTGTTCGAGACCGTCCAACAGGCGCTCGCCCTGCGCACGAACGTGCGCCCCGAAGGCCGGGGCCCGCATGATCTCCAGAACGGCCAGGCCGGCTGCGCAGGAGATGGCGTTGCCACCGAATGTGCTCGCGTGCGATCCGGGAGGCCAGTCCATGACCTCCCCGGTCGAGACCGTCGCGCTGATCGGAAGCCCGCCGCCGATCGCCTTTGCAAGACAGACGATATCCGCGGTGATGCCGGAATGCTCCGCCGCGAGGAACGTTCCTGTGCGGTAGCCACCCGCCTGCACCTCGTCGTCCACCAGAAGGATACCGTGATCGTCGCAGAGGGACCGCAGGCGCTTCAGGAACGTTCGCGGGGGAACGACGTAGCCGCCTTCCCCGAGGACCGGCTCGACGACGATGGCGGCGACCTCCTCCGGAGAGACCTCCGCCCGGAAGATCACATCCTCGATGTAGTCCAGCACATCCTGATCGCAGGATGCACGCGAGTGCCGGCAGAACGGGCGGTAGGGATCGGGGTACGGTGCATGGACCGCCGACAGAAAGGGTCCAAAGTGCTGCCTCTGCTCCTTCCTTCCCGCCGTGAGAGTGAGCGCACCATAGGTTCTCCCGTGGAACGCCCGGTGGAACGCCAGGAAATACTTTCTCCCCGTATGGTGCCGGGCGAGTTTCATCGCCGCCTCCACGCTCTCGGCACCGGAATTGCCAAAGTAGACACGCTCGAGACCTGGCGGCAGGAATCTCACCAGCTCCTCGGCGAAGCGGACGGGCACCCCGGAGCAGAAGTCGGCAAACGCTGTGTGGGACAGCCGCTCCATCTGCTCCTGCACGGCCCGGACCACCTGCGGGTGGTTCCACCCGACATTCATCACCGCGATGCCGGCGGTGAAGTCGAGATAGCGGTTGCCGTCCACGTCCCAGAGGTTTACTCCCGCAGCCCGGTCGATGACGAGGGGGTACGCCCTGGAGAGAGAGGGTGAGATCACCCCGGCGTCCCTGCGCAGGATCTCCTGCGCCATCGGCCCCGGCGGCCGAATCCTGACAAGCGGCTCCATGCCCCACCATACAAGCCGGCTCTATATAACCTGCCCGTCGGATTCGTACCTCCCGCACAGGCGTTTCAGCCGGCAAGGATGGCAGAGAGGACGAAGACGGCGAGCGCCCCGAACATCCCGAACTTGAGCGTCGTCGTCGCCCCCGTGGCGCGGAGGCATTCGGGAGTGCTGCAGCGGACGGCCCTCCAGGCCGCGACAAGGAGGATCCCGTCCATCAGCCCGATCGCGCCGAGGTAGAGCGGCCCCCACCCCCGGATCACCGGCAGCAGGCTGATGGTGACGGCAACGGCCAGGATGCCGAGGGCGAGGACAGCTGTGCGCTGGATCCCGATCAGCATCGGCACCGTCACGGCGCCGCCGACCCGATCCCCCTCCACATCCTCGGCCGCTTTCAGGAGCTCGCGGGCAACCATGGCAAGAAACGTGATCCCGGCCACGGGCAGCGTCAGGAAGAGCCCGCGGATGCCCGCCAGTGCACCGCCGAAGAGGAAGATGCTGGCAGAGAGGTAGGAGACGGCGATATTGCCCACCAGCGGGGACTTCTTGAGGTACGCCGCGTAAAGCACCAGGAGCAGGGAGTTCAGGACGGCGATCCCGATGCAGAGAGGGTTCGTGAAGAGGGCGAGGGCGATGCCGGCGAGAAAGAGGATGGCGGAGAACCCGGCTGCCTCGGTGACGCCGATCGCGCCGGCGGGGATGGGGCGATCGGGTCGGTTGATCGCGTCGATCTCCGCATCGCAGCAGTCGTTCACCACGTTCCCGGCGGCCGTGATGAGCGCGACGATGGCGATCGGGAAGAGGAGATCGGCCTGGAGCGTCCCGGTCGCGACGATAAACCCCAGGCTGGTAGCGAGGCCTGCCACCGTGGAGTTCAGAGGGCGTGTAATCCAGAAAAAGGCGCCTGCATGCATGAATATATGAAAGAGTTCCGGTCGTATGCTATTTCAACGTGTGGGAATCGGAGCGACGGGCTTGGGGGGATTCGAACCCCCGATATTTGGCTTAGGACGCCAACGCCCTGTCCTGGCTAGGCCACAAGCCCAAAAGTGCGTATATACTTCGCTATGCAAGAGTATAAGTTTAACGACCATCCCCGCCAACGCTACTGTATGGACCTTGTCGAGGTGACCGAGGGCGAGACCCGCTTTTTTGTGCCTATCCAGGATGCATCCCTGCAGTTCCCCCCCGAGAGCGCCGCAATTTTCTACAACCGGCGCATGGAGCTGAACCGCGACGCGACCGTCCTGCTGCTCTCCAGCGTCCGCCCGTCCGAGTACCTCGACGCCATGGGGGCGACGGGTGTACGGGGGCTCCGTGTCGCCGCGGAGTGCGGGATTGCGGTCACCATCAACGACAGGAATCCCGAGGCGGTCGCCCTGATCCGTCAGAATGCGGACCACATGCGTATCCCCGTGGAGATCTGCCAGGCGGATGCGAACGTGCTCATGAGCGCTCGGCGGTTCGATGCCGTCGACCTCGATCCCTTCGGCTCGCCGGCCCCGTTCGCGGATGCCGCGGCCCGGAGCGCACGGCGCTACCTCTTCATGACGGCGACGGATACCGCCCCCCTCTGCGGCGCCCACCGGAAGGCCGGGATGCGGCGCTACTTCGCCCGCCCGCTGAACACGCCCTACCACGGCGAGGTGGCGCTCCGCATTCTCCTGGGATTCGCCGTGAGGGAAGCGGCGAAGTACGATCGCGGCGTGGACCCGATCTTCTGTTTTGCGCGGGAGCACTTCATCCGCCTTCACCTGCGGCTCCTGCCGGGAGTGCGGACGGCAGATCGGACGCTCGATCGGATCGGGTTCATCCTGCAGTGCCCGGACTGTCTATACCGGACCGAGGCATCGGGGCTCGTCGCCGGCAGCCGGAGCTGCGAGTACTGCGGCGTGGCCCTCGATCCCATCGGACCCCTCTGGCTCGGCGGTATTAACGACGGGACGGTTCTCCAGGAGCTGCAGTCGCGGATCGGGACGATCCCCCTGGGCACTGCAGCGGCCCTCCAGAGACTCGTCGCCGTGCTGGGGGAGGAGCTCCCCACGTCCAGCCACTACGACTACCACCAGGTGGCAAAGGGGATGAAGGTCTCCCCGCCTCCGATCGGGACGGTGCTGGAACGGCTGCGGAAGCTCGGATACAGGGCCAGCCGGGCCCACTACGCCGGCACTGCCGTCAAGACCGACGCCCCGCTGCCGGATCTGATGGATGCGATCCGCGGCTGATGATGGGGGCCGATCGCCAGAGATTCGGACAGGCCCCAGGGAAATCGTTTGCACTATGCGTCTTTGTTCACCCTGAGGCGATACGGATCCCCTACCCGCGGAGAATCGGAGGTCCATCCCGTCAATGGGTGGTCCGCGAAAGGTCGATAGTAGCCTTCCGTACAGTGCATGTTCCGAGGACCGGGACACGATCCATTCGATAATGGGAATCCGTATTGGGGAGAGGAGCACCCCGGCCCCTCACCGTAGAGCGATGGGCCGGAGTGGCGGAAGAGCCGCAGAAGACCTGCGGTCAAGGGAACACTACGACCTGCTTGTGCCGCGGCTCTGTAGGAATTCCCATCAAGATCGTATTGGCGGCTCTCTGGTGTTCTCCGGGAAAGGGTCTCGTCCCTCCGATCCCTTCGTGCGATAGAGCGGTTTCTCCTCGGTATTCACCGTCCAGGCCTATCGCCCAATGCTCCTCCCCGCACCGAGGGGAGGGAGAGGCCCGGAACGGGCCGCGGGCAGGGTGGAATCTAAACCCCTGTAACCGATAAAATATCCCTAGGACAGGCGCAAACAACGCCGAAGAGCTTTTATGCAGAACCTTGTGTCGCGGCTCTCGGAGGGGGCAGGATCCTTCCCGATCGTCTCCGCATTCCGGGGCAGGCTCTATCGTATCGCAGGGGCGGGGGTACGGGGCGAAGGGACGGCGCCCTCTCCCCCATCATCCTCAGGAGCCCGGCACATGTATGCAGGCACGCGTAAGATCTGGATTCTGCGGAACAGGGGCATGAGTGGATCGAGCCATGTGATGAGGAGGCACAGTGGGTGCGGTATTCCCTCCGCTCGCTGTCGGGGAGGCGGCGTGGGATAGGGGATAGTGCCAGAATATATCCATGCCGATGGCTGCTGTTCGGATCAGTGGCGGGTGACGATGGTGAGCAGATCGCCATCGGTCAGTTTATGGTTGAGACCGACCCGCTGGCCCGGGTGCTTCACCGACCGCCCCCAGACTCGCCCGTACCGGAACTTCTCCACGAAGTCCCGGTGCAGCTTCCGTCCCACATCCTCGACAGTGGCGTTCTTGAAGATGTTCAGCGGCTCCTCCAGATCCGCCACCCCGCCCTGCGGCTTGAGGTAGATGTGCATGAATCCCAGGTGGTCGTAGATCGCATCCTTGAGCGCATCCATGTTGTAGCCGCTCTGTGCCGATATCATCAGCGGCGCCTCTCCGAACTGCTCCTCCAGATCCCGGCAGATCTCCTGTATCGTCTCGACATCCACCAGATCCACCTTGTTCACCGCGACGAAGGCGGGAACATAGATCCGGCTGCCGATCATCGCGTCGATCAGCTCGTCCTGTGTGGCGTTCCCCCGGATCAGGACATCGGCATTCATCAGCCGCTGCTCGGAGAGGATCGCACGGATCTCATCGTCATCGAGGTCGACGTCCCCCACCCGGCTGACGCGGACGCCTCCCATCGACGTCTTTTTGATCGTGATATCGGGAGGATCGCGGTTGATGCGGATACCGGCATCGTGAAGCTCGCGGAGGAGAACATCGAGGTGCTTCTCGTTGAAGACGTCCACCAGGACGAGGATCAGATCGGCCCCCCGCACGACGCTGATCACCTCCTTGCCGCGCCCTTTGCCCATCGCAGCGCCGGCGATCAGCCCGGGTATGTCCAGAATCTGGATCTTCGCGCCGCGGTGCTCCAGCGCCCCGGGGACCACCGTGGTGGTGGTGAAGGCGTAACTCGCGACCTCGCTATGAGTTCCGGTGAGGGAGTTCAAAAGCGTGCTCTTCCCGACCGATGGAAAACCCACCAGCACGACCGTGGCGTCGCCGGACTTCTTGACCGAGTAGCCCTCGGATCCGGCGCTCGCCCGCATAGCGCGGTTGACCGCTTCGTCCCGCAGACGTGCGATCTTGGCCTTCAGCCGACCGATGTGCTTCGAGGTGGCCTTGTTGTAGGGAGTCCGCTTGAGCTCCTCCTCCAGTTCCCGTATCTCCTCCTCCAGACCACTCATCTCATCCACCTCGGCAGCAGCAGATCCTCACCCCCGCCGCGATCTCACTTCCCATATTATTTGAAAATACCAGCTCATAACGGTTTTTAAGAGCTCCGTCCCCGATCTTCGCAGCGGGTCGCCGGAAGGCGCATGCCCTCTGCGGGTCCCGGATGGCGGAGCCTGGCATGTTGCGGACCTGCCGGTGCGAGGGCGGGGAAAACGGACAGGTTTTAATAGGCTTCCGCCACAATCCCCCATGATGAGCCCGCAGTATCTGGTGGAGTTGCGAATCGGGCCGGCGCACTGGAGGATCCGCCACACAACGGAGCTGCTCGCCAGGGTCCACGGGATCGAGGCCTGTATGGAGCGGGTCCCGCACCTCACCCTCTACGGGCCCTGTCTGCTCGGGGACACGTCCGTGCGGGCTTTCGTGAATGCGATCGGGGAGGCGGCCTCTGCATATGACTGGATCCCGTTCCGCATCCGCGGCTGGGAGATCCGCGAGGGGCTGAACGGATGGGTGATCGCCTATACCGTCGAGCCGTCCCGCTCGCTTCGGGATCTCCGCTCCGAACTCGCCTCCCGCCTCTTGCCCCTGACGGAGACCGAGAATGCATGGGACCGCGATCCGTCCCAGGCCTGGTTTCACGTCACCGCGGCCAACCGCCTGGCTGAAGAGAGAGCCCGGGCGATCTGGCACGATCTGATGCGTCGCCGGGAGCGGAGAGCCGGCGATCTCTGCGGCAGGGAGTGTCGCCCCGATGGGAGTACGGCGACCTCCACGGTTGCCCTGGACCGGCCGCAGCACATCGAGCAGGACGCGCTGCGGATTACGGTACTCGAAGGAGAGAATATACGGGCGGAGTACGATCTCCTCGAGAAGCGCTGGCTGCCGGCCCGGGCGGCACAGGATACGGGAGCGTGGCAGCGCACCCTCCGGCGCTACCGCCGGCGGAAGGGTCTCGAGCTCGTCTCCGCGACGGGCTGCGGGGATCGGGAGTACCTGATCTCGGACACCCATTTCGGCCATGCCAATATCATCCGCTACTGCGCCCGCCCCTTCGTCCCCACCGATGTGCGGGAGATGGACGCGGTCCTGATCCGCAACTGGAATCGGACGGTCGGCCCCGGCGATACGGTGTACTTCCTGGGGGATCTGCGGTATGGAACGGAGGCGGCAGCGCCGGATCGCTACCTGCGGGCGTTGAACGGCCGCATCGTACTCATCGGGGGCAACCACGATACGGGAATCGGCGGAACAATCCAGAGCCTGGTCGTCGAACGGGGCGATAAGAGGTTCCTGCTCGTCCACGACCCCTGCGATGCACCGCCGAATTTCGAGGGCTGGATCGTCCACGGGCATATGCATAACAACGATCTGGAGAATTACCCGTTGATCCACGTCGAGAATCGAACGATCAACGTCTCCACCGAGGTGATCGCGTACAGGCCCATCGCGCTCTCCACCCTCTGCAGGCTGATCGATGCGGCTGCTGGATCGGAGAGTATATCCTCCCTGCAGTCGCTGTCGACGCGCAGCGGCGGATGATACGTCCTATTGCAGACGGAATTAGTCCCCATCAGGGATCCCTCCGCATAACCTGTCGCCGATCGGGCTGCGCGGTATCTGTCCGGGCATCTAGGATAGATTGATATATATATTCTGCCAAAGCAGCACTCGATAGAGAGATGGTATTCGATGGTTCTGGGTCTCATTCTCGGACTGGCGGGTGCAGTTAGCACGATCCTGGACCTGCTGAAATGGCTCAATCCCATGACCTGGGTCTGGTGGGGCGTACGGCGTATGCTGTATACGCTGCTCCTGATCCTTGCCATTGCGGGGATCCTGGGTGTCGTTGCTCTCGTTGCGGCATTGTTCTTCAGCCCGCTGCGTCGGATGTGTCCGCTCCGGAGGATGTGCCCTCTGAAAGGATGGTGCCCGTTGCCAGAGGCGGAGGAGAAGAGCGCCGCCCCTCGGTAGAGCGGAAACGGATCCGAAAGGGATCTGACAGAATAGCTCCATAACGGAGACCGCCGCTCATAGGCCTGCAGCATCCAGAGCTGTAGCGGATATGCATCGCTTCGCCGATACAGCCACCCTCCAGGGCTGCCAAACGGCATCCACCTTCGGAAACAGGGAAAGATTTTATGTCGGCCTGATGGAAGGGGGTGCGGAAGGATGTATTTGCTACCCAGCGACGTGAGCAGATCGGAAGTGGTGAGCGCACGACCTGACACCCGAGTGTCCGAGATCGTCCGGATGAGGAAGGCCAGGAATGTGGGATCGGTTGTGATCGCGGAGCAGGGTAAACCAGTGGGCATAATCAAGGATCGGGATGTTCTCCTGCGGATTTTGGCAGAGGAGCGGGATCCGGAGGCAATAGCTGTCTCCGATGTCATGACGCGGGACCTCACGGTATTCCCTGCAAATTTCGGTGTGCACGAGGCCGTCCAGCGGCTGGAGGGCAAGTGGTTCCGTCGGGTTCCGCTCGTAGACGAGAGCGGCCGGCTGCGTGGAATTCTCTCGATCGACGATCTCATGGCGCTGCTGAGCCTGGAGATGACGTCGATCCTCGGCGTCGTTCGGAAGCAGATGCCGACGATCTGAGCGCAGATTGAATACACCCTTTTTTCATCCGTTTCAGGTGCCAATTGCGCCAGGTATCGGTCGCATCGATACTGCCATCTCGGACAGCCAGACTGCACGCTTCTTGCCGATATATTCGCAATAGGAGTATCGCACAGAAATCTCACAGGAGCATCGTATTCCGAACCGGGAGTCGGGTGACGATAAGTTTTAAGTTCCTATCGGGCCAACATATAGAGAGTTGCTGCCATAGTGTAGACCGGTCAATCATGTTGGACTCTCACTCCATCGACTGGGGTTCAAATCCCCATGGCAGCATCCCCCTTTTGAGAAACTGAATCTATTTTCACGTCTATCTAACATAATAAGTCAATATACTGGCACTTTTACTGTTCGAATGTATATTGACACGGCGACGACTCGATGCCCAGGAAGTATCCGATTAACCACCTAGCAGGGGGGGAGTATCCTTCCCCTTCTTCTGGGTCGTTCGAAGATCCGTATCTCACACGCACGCTCGCGTCGAAGACTCGCCCTGGTTCTAGTATGGAGTTTCCCTGTGCCTCCGATGCCCCCACTCATTCGCTTCGCTCATTTCGTGGTGGCTGCCTCCTCCTGCCGCTCGCACCACCAGCTCTTCGCTTTGGCATGCTCGCGGCTGGTATTCTCCTCATGCGTTGTGAGCGGTGCCGAATCCAATCGGAAACGAGTCCGATCAGATAACTTGAGTTATTCGGTCTCTTTGTGCCTGTTGGAAGCGATGGCTGCTGTAGTGTCGGATGTAATGTCTTCTTCAAAGAGGGGTCGGAACTCAGTCTCTCAGGAGACGGATGAACTCCTCCCGGGTGAGCTTTGCCTGCTTCATGATCGAGAGCAGGGTTCCCCGCGGGAGCGGGTCCCGCTTTGGCACGATCACAAGAATCTTCTGGCCCTGTTCGGTTACCCTGTAGAGCGCCGTATGGCTGCCTCTCCCCTGGAACGGCGCCATAGTCAAAGCCGATCTTCCTTAATTGCTTGATTACGAGGTCGGAGGATACAAGAGGGAGTTTATTCATGCCTCGACCTCGATCGTCGAGGTGAACTTGGTGGGAGAACGCATCGCCTCTTCGACCTCCGGCAGGATGCCGAGGGCTTTGGCATTCTCAAGGTAGAGCGTGATGGCTTCCCGGATATTCTCCAGGGCCTCTTGGGGGCTGTCCCCGCAGCTGGAGATCTCCAGTTCGGCGCACTTGGCCACGAAGACTCCCTCTTCTTCCCAGATGGTTATGGTAAAATGATATTTCGTCATTACCTTCCGTACGGAATATTTGCGGTTCATCTATCTAATCATTATCATCCTGTGCATTCCGCATGGCTCGGTGAAGGGGATAACCATCAGCTCTTCCCAATGACGTTGCGATAGTAGCAACTATGATATCTGCACGACTCCCTGACATGTTCGCGGCAGGTTTACACATTATGAGAGCGGCTACTCCTCGGCCTCTGCGTTTATCGGGCTACAGAGGACAAATGGGCCTTGTCCAACGATCCATCCCTAATAGAGGGTAAACTCACGGAAATACGGCTTTCATATGCGAGGATACCGCGCTGCGGTTAACTAGATTGGGTGCAACCATCATCGAAGGCTATTCGAGGCCGAAAATACGCCAATGGCAATCCGTAAAAAAGGCTTAATGTTTGGTATTTTTAGAAAATAAAAGTAAATAGAGGAAATAAGGGAGTGTAACTTCATAATGACTCCCCCAACCCTTTCCAAAGTCTTGGAAAGCGAGAAAATACAGCCAAATTAACTTTATTTCTCGTCTCGATTTTACACATATAGATGCGGCACAGGAGCCTATGTGGTTATCATCGGATGGGGATAGCAAGCAAAGGATACTTAATATGAGTTCCATTCTCAAAACCGCTATGAGGAACAAAACGCATGCTATATATCTCCTCAGTGCTATGGCTATTTTATAAATTGGGCCTATTAACACGGGAATCATATTTTGTCCGAACTGACCCCATGGCAGCACTCTGATTTTCCTTCTTTTGACGAAACAAGAATTATTCCAGGCGACATTCCGTTTTTCATCGCTTTGATAGCCGCATCTACGAATCGTGAGACGTTAAAACCTCCGTTTTTCAGGTATTCGTAGGTCTCTTCCGACACCGTAAGGTTAAGCGGCTTACGAACACGCTTGGAAATTGGACATTTCGCCATTTCTCTATTCTCCTTTCTCTTTTCTCTTCGATGGCTGGGTGTAGGCACACGGATTAGGGTATGCTTACCGATCGGGCTATAAAAGCGGATAGCAGCCATCGGCAGGGTATCGGTGCACGGGGTAGTTTGCCGCTAAATGAGGCATTTTACAGGGTGAAATCCTGAAAAAAGGTGTACTTACACCGTAAGTAGAAATGGGTATCTTGTTGTTCCTCGAACTCTCCGCGAGAGTGTCACTTCTTCCTCGTTTTTCTGTTTAGCCTCAAACCTGATTCTCACGGGTTTAAACCCCTCCCCTCGCATCCCCCGCCTGCGTCTCCGTGCGCCACTTCCACAATCCCCATACAGACAGCAGCATGTAGACGAAAAAGAGGGTCGCCTGCGGGTAGTTCCCCATCCTGTAGTCGACCACCGTCCAGGTGGCGCTCGTGAACAGCCAGAGAAGAAATCCCCCAGGCCTTCTTGTAGATGTTGGCAACCGTCCCGATCAGGGACGCCAGCGTCACCAGCCAGAGCCAATCGATCATTCGCTCTCACCCCTCCAGTCGAACCAGCCAGCCTCCATTTCCTTAATCACTACATAGACCGCTTCCATCCAAACATAGGCTTCATCTTCGGGAGGAGCGGATCCTTTGGCGGTCTTCACATTGTAGAGGGCATCCCATATTTTTTAGTCATTCCAGCAGCTTCAAAAAACACGTTTCTCCGTCAGCTAGTCGCCAGCACGAGAAACTCCCAGTGAGCAGTAACTCCAGCAGGTCATTCGTTCCTGCTCCCGTGCAGGAGCCGCCGCAGGTTCTCGGCACCCCGGAACCCCACGGTGCTCTGGCTGCCGTGCATAATATCCAGATGCTCGATCGAGAGGGCGGCGGCAAGGGGCCTCTCCAGCAGCCCGCCCAGGATGAGATCGATCTCTCTCTCTTGAAGTTTCTGGCAGATCAGCTCCTGCTCCGGTTCCACCAGCACCTCGCATGCCGCCCCGACCAGGGCGGAGATCTTCTCCCGGGTATCCGTATCGAAGTCCAGGACGACCAGGCGTGGCTCGAAGCCCAGCTCTCCCAGGAACCGCGTCAGGGCGAGCGCCCGGGTCGGTCCGCCGACGATCGCAATCCTGCGCCCCCGCAGGTGGGCCGGTTCGAACGGCTGCGGCTCCGCACAATCTTCAGCATCCGCCGCGATGGAGAGGGTCTCTGCAACCCGCTGCAGGAATCGGCAGGATGCCTCCGTGCCGATGGGGAGAGTCTCCAGCAGATAGGGGGTGTCGAACCGCCTGTAGAGCAATTCCGCCGCCTCTCTGCCGGCCGCTTCGCAGAGGACAATGTTCAGGGCCGCATCCCCGATCCGCTCGAGCGAGCGGAGATCCGCACCAGCCGTCAGCACCGTGTTGACAGAGATGCCTCTGCTGGAGAGCATCCTCTGCAGCTCCTGGAGGTCCGGACCGCCGCGGAGCAGCCCGATCAGGTTCACGGCACGGGGATCGACGGCACGGGGCTCCCCCGCCAGCTCCCGCACGAGCGTGCAGAGGGTGCGGCTGTAGCCGGTGCGGAAGTCCCCCTCGAATCCGCCCGATTCGAGCCCGACCACCCGCCCCCGGGAGGACGCATCCGCAACTGCACTCCCCACGTCCTCCCCGATGATGCTGGACGCGCAGCAGGAGAGCACGAACAGGACATCGGGGTGCAGCTCCTCCAGCAGCTCGTCGATCGCGTCCCGCAGCTTCTGCTCCGCCCCGAAGATGACGTCCTGTTCGTCCAGGCAGGTGGAATAGATCCGGGAGGGTCGGTCGCCCCGCATCCCCAGGATGTAGTTGATGTGGTAGACACAGCCCTTGGGCCCGTGCACCAGGATACTGCTGTTC
>JAXDAH010000091.1:0-14943 GCA_034679905.1 Methanomicrobiales archaeon
GCACACGATCGGAACATGGAGCAGACGATGATTGTCCTGCAGAACGATATCAAGAGTCTCTGTTACAAGAATATCCCTTACAAGGAGACCTCGCTGAGTGTAGGAGGGGGGTTCCTTGCCGCTCACAGCAATGATACTGTGACCCAGAAATTTGAAATTTCCCCATCCAATGAAACCAGCATCGAATTCGAGCCGGGGGAATTGCGATACGAATCCGATGCCGGGGAGACCATCCTGGCCCTTGAGAATGGAGCGGTCGTCAAGCGCCAGAAGCAGCAGACCGGCTCGGTGATGGTGGGCGAACCCCGCTGGTTCTACGACTCCGACACAAGGACGCTAGTCATCAACAATATCGCAATACATGCCAGCGAGATGATGTCTCGAACCGGGGTGGGAGTGGTTCGGCTACAGGTCTCAGGATCTCCTCCAGAAATGTTCGATCTGACTTACCTGCCGGAACCGGAGAGATGGGTAAGAGTCAATTATACAGCCAATCCAGCGTATAGTTATTCCAAGGCGTGGGAAAACTACTTTGTCAATTCGCTTGGAATGACGCAGACGGGATCCGACTTCGAAAAGTCGGACGTGGACACACTGATCGTCAAAACGTATACAATCAAAGTGCTGAGTCTCTGATTGCGTATAAACCACTTTTTTATTCTACCATTAAAGATACTGGAATAAAGGGCAGGGATTCATTTCATTCGCATTACCCGGCAAAAAAGTATTCAGAGATACTGATTCCGCCGCAGCCACTCCACCTGCGGCCCCGTATAGCGGTAGATGATGTCGCACTTCTCGTCCTGGAAGCTCCAGGGGACCACGATCAGGATATCCCCCTCCCGTATCCAGACCTTCTTCTTGATCTTGCCCTTGATCCGCCCCAGGCGGTTGACACCATCGAAACACCGCACCTTGATGTGGTTCGCCCCCATCATCAGTTCCGCGCACCCGAACATCTCGCGGTTCCGTTTCTGCGGCAACCGCACGCGTATGACCTCATCGCTCGGCTGATTGTTCGGCTTCTTGTCGGTCAGTGCATCATCCCCGTCGCATCCCCCATCAGGATCTATTTGAAATACGTGATCTTTGTGCTATAAGAATATATCTGTTCCTCTTAATAAATTAAGCGTGATACAGGCGCGAGATCCGTTAATCCGCAAGAATCTGCACGGAACACAATAGTACGACACAACAGGAGGGGTGCAAAGAGGGCCCGGCGTTTATTTCGCGATTTCGGTGTACGAGCGATGAACTGAAAATGGCTGCCTCGACGCGTAGGTGTCCGACGATCTCCTGACCCGGCGGGTCAGTCACTGCGGTGAATCACCCGGATTACTCTCGCATGCACGCCCGGATCAGCTCCTTCACTCGCTCCTCCATCCCCGGCACCAGCCGCACGTCCCGCAGTGTATCCATATTGTCGAACAGAACCTCGCCGGACGGCTGGATACCGAGGTTCCGCAGGAAGGCGTTCAAAACGGGTGTCACGCAGCGGAAGTTCTCAGGCCCCTTCCTGCCGGCAACGGACAGCACCAGCCCCTTCTGCCCGGCAGGCCCGCCTTCAAGCGTCCGCTCCGCGTGGTAGGACTGGCAGCGGTCGATGAGCAGCTTCAGGCTGCCCGGGACCGTATTGGTATATACCGGCGAACAGACGACGACGAGCGCCGCATGACGGATGGCGTGAATGATGTCCTCCATGTCGTCCTCGTAGATGCAGACGCCGCTGTTGTAGCACTGGTAGCAGCCGATGCAGGGGCGGATGAACTGGTCGTCCGGGTAGAGCACCCGGGCTGTCTTCTGGAGCTCCTCCACCGCATCCACGCACCAGCGGGCGAGGACGCTGCAGTTCCCCCCGGCCCGCGGACTCCCCTGGATCACGACCGCGTCGGTGGCAGGTTCGGCCGGCGTGCAGCGCAGGCGGGGTTTGCGGCGGAGGTACTCGACCGCCTCGCCGGGGCTGGCCTTCAACTCCTGCTCCCACTCCTCCGCCTTCCGCAGGGCTTCTGTCTCCGCACGCATGGCGACCGTCGGCGGATACTCGTAGGTGTTGGTGCGGAATACGCATACCTCCTGACCGCCAGCGTCGAGCCGGACGGTGAAGCGCACCATGCCGGGATATACAGACGAAAGGTCCTCCCTGAATACCCGGATGGTACAGGACCCCGCGGGAGTGTCGATGCTCCGTATCCGATCCAGCACGAGCCTCTCTTCGTTGCTGTTCTGCCTGTCCGTCATGCACCCCTTTTATCTTGAAAAGGAGATTTCCCCCTGTACATTTGGATCCTGGCGCTATTAAGGGTAATCCCGGCAGCGGTGGGCTTGCAGGATCCTGCGGCACGAAGCGGCCTGTCATACTTTTATTGCTCGCCCAATCCCATACTGGTACCACCCGATGCAGTACAGGTTTGCCAATCGCATGGCCCGGGCTCCCCGCTCTTTTCTGGGCGAGCTCTTTCGCGTCTCCGCCGATCCCGAGATCATCTCCTTTGCCGGCGGCCTGCCAGGCTCCGATTCTATCGACGTGGAGGGGATCGCGAAGGCTGCGCGGGAGGTGATGGAGGAGGAGGGACGGGTCGCCCTGCAGTACACCACGACGGACGGCTACCAGCCTCTCCGGCGCTACATCGCCGATCGCTACCGCACCCGCCTGGGACTGCACGCCGACCCGGCGGAGATCCAGATCGTGAACGGCTCCCAGCAGTGCCTGGATCTCGTGGCCAAGATCTTCATAGACCGCGGCGATCACGTGGGTGTCGAGCGCCCCGGGTACCTGGGCGCCATCGAGGCGTTCTCCCTCTACGAGCCGCAGTTCCACACGGTCCCGCTGGAGGAGGACGGCCCCGATCGGGAAAGGTTCGAAGCGCTCGTCCATACCTGCCCCCTGAAGTTCTTCTACGGCATCCCCAACTCCCAGAACCCCTCCGGGCGGACCTACTCGCAGGAGAAGCGGAAGGCGATTGCGGAGACGCTCGACGGCAGCAGCACCATCTTCTACGAGGACGACGCCTTCGGGGAACTCTTCTTCGACGGAAAATCCCGCCAGCCGATCGCGAAGTACCTGCCCGAACAGACCGTGCTGAGCGGCTCGTTCTCGAAGATCGTCGCCCCGGGTATGCGGATCGGCTGGTTGTATGCGCCGGCGCCCATCCTCCGCCAGTTCAACATCGCCAAGCAGGCGGCAGACCTGCACTCCAACTTCCTCTGCCAGAAGATCCTGCACCGTTACCTGGAGAGGATCGATCTCGACGCCCACGTCCGCCGGGTTGCCGCGATCTACGGGGAGAACAGCCGCCTGATGTGCGATATCATGGACGACCGGTTCCCGCCCGGCGTCACGCATACCCGCCCGGAAGGGGGGATGTTCCTCATGGCGACGTTGCCGGCAGGCGTCTCTTCGATGGACGTCTTCGCCGAGGGGATCCGCCGGAAGGTGGCGGTGCTCCCCGGCGTGCCGTTCTACGTGGACGGCGGCGGCGAGGATGCCGTCCGCCTGAACTTCTCCAGCGTCGATGCGGAGAGGATCCAGGACGGCATGGCCCGCCTGGCCCGGGCGATCGCGGATCTGGCCGGGTAGTGCGGATCGCTGGTTGCCCCTGCACGGTCGCAGGTAGGTTCCATGCAGCGTATGGAAGAGTCAGAGGGGCTCCCTCTCCGCCTGCCCGAGGATGCCGGCGAGCGCCTCGGCCGTCAGCCGCCCTTTTCGCCCGCGAATCCCGGAGATCCGGATCGTCGATGCATAGGCCGTCAGCACATGGCTCGTCCCGAAGATGTCGAGCCCGCCCTCGGCAAAATCCTCAAGGGCGATGGGCATGGAGCGGGTATCCGGGGGCGTCCGGCTGGAGATGGGAAAGACCGCCAGCGTGCCGTCCACCCCGACAGCGATGACGACGGCCGGGCGGACCTTGCACGCCCGCCCCATGGAAATGGCCGCAAGCACGACATCCCCGGGCGCATACCGTCCCATGCCCATCCGGTCGGAGACGCAGGAGCATAAATGGATACCATCCGTCCCCAACGATGATGGTACCGGGAAGTCCGTATAAGGAGTCTGCCGTGCGAGCCGGACGGAGGATCTCCGGGGCTCGTGCCGTCAGAGATCCTCCGGGGGGCGTTCCGAATCGGTTCACGGTCACCGGCGCGCCATCCTCGCCCGCCAGCTATACGCACCGTCTGCGACAGGCATCCATGCTGGAGGAGGGAGCGGCGGGTGGCGGAATAAGCACTGCTGGCGGGAAGCGGCACGACCACGGTTCGCCGCGAGTGCGGCTGCACCCACCGTCGGGATATCCGGGAGGTCTTCTTCCCCGCTTCGCCTGCGAGCGCAGACGGATTGCCCCCCGGGTCCGTGCCGTACTGCGGCGTCGATCCCTTTGCCCTCTTCCCAGCAGTCCGGGATGCGTTCGGAGAGAAGACCTCCGAGGATATCGAGCCGAACTGCATCCCGGAGAACAGGTCCATCACCGGGGGCGCCTCGGCCGTCGCAGGCTCGATGTGCAGGGGGACCGTACAACCATCCCGGCCTCCTGCAGTATGGATCGCATCCTGGGCGAGCCCCCGCGGGGCGGGCAGGCGGGGAGATGCACTTCTACACCATCAAGAACAGATGCCCGGGATCGTGGAACACCTGCGGAACCTCCGACCTGAACCTGGAATCCTGTCGCAGATGCGGGAACATGGCGGGATAGTCCGCCGGGCCCTCGATCTCGGGAAAGGCCGAATCCTGCGGATGCAGACACGCATCTCCGGGCTCTCGACGGTACGGGAAGAACGCTGCATTGGGGTTGCTGCCATCCGAGATTTTATCAGGGCCGGGTTCCCAGTACACCCGGGATATCGCGCCGCATGGAATGCGAACGGGCAACACCGGGGATGTATCTGGCATACTTCATTCAGGGGCTCATCCTCCTGAACGTTCTCATCACCCTCTACACCGGTGACTATTTCCTCACCACCACAACCCTGTTCGCGTTCCTCCTCACGATGGTGCCCTATTTCGTCGAGAGGAACCGGCGCATCTGCCTCCCCTGGGAGGTCAACCTGCTCATCGTCATCTCCATCTATCTCCACGTGGCGGGGCACGTCGGCGAGTTCTACATCACCATCCCCTATTACGATAAGATCGCACACCTGGTATCCTCGATCACCATATCCGTCCTCGGGTTCGTCATCGTGCTTCTCGTGGACCGCTTCAGCAGCCTCCGACTCACCCGCCCCATGATCGTCCTCTTCATCGTGACATTCACCATGGCGCTCGGCGCGTTCTGGGAGATCTACGAGTTCGCCTTCGACCAGCTCTTCGGCACCGATCTCCAGCACGGGCTCGAGGATACGATGTACGACCTCATCTTCAACCTCTGCGGCGCCCTGATCATCGCCGGCGTGGGCAACTTCTACCTCCGGCGGCTCACGAAGGAGCAGATTGCAGAGCAGTTCGTGAAGGCGCCCTCTCCAAAACGCGGCGGGTGACTCGGGATTCGTGCACCTGCCAGCCGGCGTAGAACCCGTTCCGGTACCGGCGGTCACGACCGGCTCTCCGGTATCCAGGGCCGGATCGGACCCATTATTATTCAGGAAAATAATATAATTGCGATCGAATTTGGAGTTCTCGAGTACGTATCTTCTGGTGGGATTCCTGATCCTCCTCCCCACGCTCTTCGGTTACATGGTCTGGGAGGCGCGCACGGTCGATGTGACCACGCTCTACATCGATGGCGCACCGCAGGGGATCGTCTTCGTGTCGGATCCCCACCTGAAAGACGCCAATATCGAGCACGTCCGGAACACCGTACGGGAGATCAATGCGCTTCACCCCTCGGTCGTCCTCATCGGCGGCGACTTCGCCAATGGAAAGGAGACCGATTTCAGACTCCATTCCGTATGGAGCGAGATCGATGCGCCGGTGTACGCGATCCTCGGCAATCACGACTATCGGGTCGGAGCGACGTTCTCCAGCGGTCTCCAGAGGACGATCGCCGTCTCATTGATGCAGTTTCCGGTCGATGGCTATGATGTCCGCTCGCTTCGCGGTGCGGACACGGATACGGCATTTGCGGATGCGCTCGTCCACGAGCTGGAAGAGAACGGCGTGCGGGTGCTGCGGAACGAGTACGTGGATCTCTCCATCGGCGGAGAGCCGTTGCGCATCGTGGGAGTTGACGACGCCTGGGCAGGAATGGCGGATCCGCCTGCCGTGCCGCCGACCGATGCGTATACCGTCTACCTTATCCACGAGCCGCAGTGCAGGGCGGCGTGGGACGGCGACCTGATCCTGAGCGGCCACACCCACGGGGGGCAGTTTATCGTCCCCTTCATGAGCCAGATCAACAGCCGGGGGATCGTCGAGCTCTTCGGCTTCCAGCATCGGGACGGGCCGCCGACTTACATCACGCGGGGGATCTGCGGCTCCAGTGTCGCCGGCGTGGATCTGCGGTTCAACTCGCGCCCCGAGATCGTGATCATCAATCCCGGAAACGGAACGGTACCTGCCTGAAGCGGGCGCACGATCGGCTAACGCAGCCCCACAACCATCATCTGCCCCTACGGCTATCGGATCCTATGGAAGAGTATGCGGAGGGGATTGTGGGGGAGGTCCAGTTCTCCCGCCAGGAGCGAGGCTACTACGTGGAGCTCTTCGATACGGGCGGCAAAAGGCGGGGACGGACCGGATACTACACCTCGGAGACAAAGGCAAAGGAGGCGGCACGGAACCTGGCCGGAACGCTCGCTCGCGAATAGTGCGAAGGTTCCGGACGGTGCGGCCAGGGGGACAGCCCGCCCTGGAGACCCGGCGGCATCAGGGCGCAACACCGCCGTACCGTTCTGCCGCCTCGATGCCCCCGGCACGCATCTGCAGAGTCCCATCGCAGCGGGGAGGGGATCCATTCCCTTGGCACGGTTCCAATCCGATTCGTGGTGACCGGGCATGACCTGCCATGCCGGGTAGATACGATCCCTCGCTCCTCCTCTGGCCCTGACCTATCGCAAGGATGAGGAAGGGGGCGAGCTCCTCTCTCACCGGCCCCCCAGCCCTCGCGTGCGGTGCGACAGGCTCTGTCAAGGGATACGTCTGTATTCGCACCTTTTCGGAGGAGGTCGGGCATACCGATACTGTATTTCACAGGCGGGGCCTTATCGCCCTTCATGCCCCGGGCTACCGCATGAAAAGGGAGGAGTGCACGAGGAGGGGGATCCCGCCTTTCCGTACGAGCTCCCCGCATAGGAGATACCCGGGTGAGAAGGTCGAATTGGGTCACGGATCGCTGAATACGGATCGCGTGCTCATCCGATTCAGGACTGCCTGGCGCGATGAGGCCGGAATGAGCATCTCCCCTATCCCTGACAGTGCTATAGAGGGCGGTGATCCTCAACCTTCGATCCGGGCAGGTTGAGATGCATCCTGAATCCCGTCTGCCGAAGTTCTATCCGCCTCCATGGGGATCCCTGCAGCACAGACGGCGTGCGGCAATCGCCTCCGACAGATGGACTCGCGGTCCTGAGCGATAGGGGTGACTCCCTCCAAAAGAATCCCCCAAATCCTTATCTGCGATGCAGTGCTCAAACGAGCTCGATGCCGAGCATATTCGTGGACACAAACCTGCTTCTGGGCCTCTACGATGCGACCGCGAATCCGGAGGCGATCATCGGCGACCTCGAGAAGGTGAGATCCCGCCTGGTACTGACCGATGTGGTCCTCGATGAACTCCTCCGAAACCGTGACAGGATCCTCTCCCGAAACGCCGCACGCATCGAAGAGGGCGGGGTGTCGCCGCTGCAGCCGCCCTTCTTCCTGCAGCAGACTCGAGCGTTCTCCTCGCTGAAGGACTCCGCGGATGCCTACAACCTCGCCGTCAAAACCCTTCTGGATGAGGTATACCAGATGATCGAGGATCCGAACCGGGATCCCGTTTACAGTGCGCTCTCCCGCCTGTTCCAGGATCTGCCGCTCTTGGAATGGACGGAGGAGGATGTTGAACGGGCTCATCGCAGAAAGCTGATCGGCAACCCTCCGACGAGCCCGGGGACGGATACCATCGGGGACGAGTTGAACTGGGAGTTGCTCTTGAAGCATGTCCCGGATGACCTTATCCTGGTGAGCCGGGACAACACCTTCCGTTATCACGCCACCTTCCTCGGGAAAGAGTACCTCGAGAAGACGGGCAGATGGATCCGGATCACGGACAGGCTGTCGGATGCCCTGAAGGAGCTGGGAAAGGAGCCGTCGGAGGCACTCCTGGCGTTCGAAGAGACCTGGAAGGAGAGATAGGCCTGACTGCTGCCGTTGATGGCAGCGCCCTATCTCTGCGGAGGATCGCACGCCTTCTCCCGAATGGCGTTGCAGCGTGAGTCAGGACGGCAAGGATCGGACGCTGCGGGACGAGGTCGTAACCGGTCGGCTCCGTCCAGCGGAGAGTGATTCGCGGGATGGAGGCGGATCGGGAGAGCGATACCCGGTACGGATACTGCGATGGCGACGGAGCCCTTCCACCGACCGGGTTCATTGACAGATTCGGGAGTGTTTAATACCGGGCTCAGACGATCTGCTGGACTCTTCCCACACGACCGTCCTGCAGACGCACCTTGATGCCGTGGGGATGGTAGGCGGAGTTCGTGAGGATCTCACGAACTATGCCTTCCGTCCGCTTTCCGCTCTGCTGATCGCTCTTCAGCACAACCTGTACGGAGGATCCCGGGTGGATGCTGCCCCTCCATCGTCCATCCTTCTCTGAACTCGTACCGCGCGATTTACGCGCCGAATTGCTCTCCTGCATACGACTGTCCTTAAAATCCCGGAAGTTCGATCCGGCGATCTGTCCATATCCATAGGAGCCAGCCGCACTTCAAGGTATCGCCGCTGTTCCGCCCGTCCTCCCACAGGGGCGGATGCTGTCCATTACGGGGTACGATTGCATGCATACCGCGCAGGAGGTATTAACGTGGTATACATCCTATATATATCAGCGACATCGCAGCCGATTCGCAGGATGTGAAGTATCAAAAGAGAAATGTTACAGGATACACGCAAATACAATCATTTCCGATGCCAGTGGTGCGGGGCAAAGTTCGCCGATCGGGTTGCCTTCACCGCCCACAAGCGCATCTGCCGCACGACGGCGAAGCGGAAGTGATCAATCCCGGAACGGTTGATTTTTTACATTGTTTAATAGGTCCGACGCCCTGCCTTGATCCCTGAAAATCTCAATTTTTAGACATCCGGCATTACCGCTATGTGCCGTGCAGCTGCAGCAGCAGTCGAGAATGCAGCCTGCAGGTTATAGCCGCCCGTATCCCCGTCGATATCGAGCATCTCGCCGATGCAGTAGAGGTGGTGCTGCCGTTTTGACTCCAACGTCCCGGGATCGATCTCGGCAAGCGTCACCCCGCCCCGGGTGACCATCGCCTCGTTCCATCCTCCCAGTCTCTGCACGCTGAATGGATGCCCCAGTAGCGTCGTGACGAGCAGCGTTCTTTTTGCTTTCGAGAGCTGCGCGGAGGGGGTATCCGCCGGCACTCCCGCCACTTCCAGCAGTCTCCGCAGAAAACGGTCCGGAAGACCGTACCGGGATAGGAGGGTCTTCACCCGTACGTGCCCCTTCTCCGCGATCCTGTCGACGAGATCCTTCGTCAGTCCTTCCCTGTCCCTGCCGGGAAGAAACGAGATCCGCAGGATGTCCCCGGGGAGGACGTAGCGCGAGATATCCAGGATGCCCGGCCCCGAGAGCCCGCTGTGCGTCAGCAGCAGGTCGCCGGCATGCTGGCGGATCTTCCTGTTGTCGCGGAAGAGCGAGATGGACAGGTTCTCGAAGGATATCCCGGCCAGATCGGGGAACGGATAATCGCGGATAACCAGCGGCGCGAGGGCCGGGGCGATCTCGGTGACGGTGTGCCCCAGCTGCCGGGCCAGCGTGTAACCGTCTCCGGACGAACCGGTGGCCGGGTAGGAGGTGCCGCCGCAGGCAAGAACGAGCGTATCCGCACGGTACGTCCCCAGGGGCGTCTGCACGGAAAAGGCGGCATCCGTGGAGCGAACGACCTGCACCGGCTCCCGGCAGCGGATCTCCACCCCCTTTGCAGCGCACTCCTCGAGGAGGACTGCCAGGACGTCGGAGGCCTTTCGCGACGCTGGGAACACCTTTCCTCCTTCTTCGGTCATCCGCAGTCCCCGAGCCTCGAAGAAGGCGATCAGATCCCGATTGGAGAAGGTGCGCAGTGCGGATCGCAGGTATCTGCCGTGATCGCCGTAGTGGTCAAAGAACGCCGAAATCTCCCCTTCGTGGGTGATGTTGCACTGCCCGGAGCCCGTGATCAGGAGTTTTCTGCCGCAGGAAGGCTTCTTCTCGAGCACGACAACGCGCCTCTGCCCTCCGGCTGCCCGCAGGGCGCAGAACAGCCCGGCAGGGCCCCCGCCCACGATTACGACCTGATGCACGGCACCGTCTCCTGGCAGATCCGACATCTTACTTGGCGGTAAAGGTCGTTAACGGCACTGTCCGAAAGGGAGCAGCCGGCCCGACTCGCCCTCGCATCCCCGGGCTGGATGGGACCTTCCCGATACGACCCCGCTGTCAACTCCCGGTCTCCTACGGTATGCATTGCGATGTTCAAACAGCAGCACCGCAGTCTTCCCAGGCGATATACCGGGTTCCATCGGAGAGGATGGCCGGATAGAAACGGACGGTCTTCTCGGTCCCGTCCCTGCACCGTACCCGAATCGGGCGAGAGCGGGCCGCGGGACGATCCGCCTGCCAGGCGGCGATGGCATCATTCCGATCGTTCTCGTCCGGAAACGCCCTTTGGAACCACGCATGGGCGGTGGAGATATCTGCGAGCGTATATCCGAAGCGATCGGTGAACACCCGGTTGATGCAGGCAAACCGCCCCTCGGGATCGAGCAGGGCCGCCGGGGCGGGGGCGAGGTCGATCACCTCCTGCAGCCGCTGCTCGCTGCGGTGGAGCCGCTCCTCGGTCTGCCGCCGGGCGAGGGCGATGGAGGCCTGCCGCAGGAAGGACTCGATCGTCTGGCGGTCTTCAAGCACCACATCGGACGGCAGGAAGATCCCGACATCCCCGAAGAGCTGTTCGCTCCACACGAGGAATGCGATATACACCTTCCCGATATTCTGGGTGCGAAGGATCTCCTGGCAGAGGTCTTCGGGGAGCTGATGGAAGCAGAGATCGTAGAACGATGGCCCCCCGGGCGCAGGTTCTGGATAGAGGACGAACTCCTCTAAACCCCTCTGTAACAGACTCAGGGGATCTCTTCCCCAGGAAGGAGTTAATACCTGTTCCAACGGAAAGACCAGGCCAATCGGCTCCACGCCCAGTATTTTTACCACTTCGTCATGGAAGTTTTTACCTTCTGTCGCTCGCATGGAAAACTGGCGGTTGACCTCGTCGTAGGAGAAGACAAAGACGTGTGCCCGCGGAACGAGTTCGATGATACGGTTAGCGATATACCGGTGGATATCCTGATCGGGGGGCATATCCACGAGTTCCATCGCTGTTTTTGCGAGGAACTCCATGTTGCGGACGTAACGTCTCCGCTCGGTGATATCTTCGAGCACGAGCGTACACCCTTTCTCGCCGTCCTCGAAGGTGGTCGGGATCACCTGCAACTGGAAGAAGAGGTCCTTGCCCTCGTGCGGGTAGCGGAGGTCGGTGATGATCTGCTCTTTCTCCAGGCTCTCGATGATAGAGAGCGCTTCTGGTGTGGAGACAACGGGGAGGTTCGCATCGGCCAGGGTATGGCCCACCAGGTCGTCCTTCTCCCGCCGGGCCAGTTTGCAGCACGGGTCGTTGACCTGGACGATCCGGTTAGCACTGTCCAGCACCAGGACCAGGTTTTTGGTGAAACAGAGGAACGCCGACAATGGCACCCTTTGGGCCCGGTAGTAGACTTTGGCCGAGCCGAACTCCTTGCGTTCCACCTGGCCGTTCACCCGTAAAAGCTCCAGCTGCCGGGCGGCCGTGGTGCGGTTGATCCCGGCTGCCCGGGCGATATCGGCAATGGTCATTCCGCGGGGGCGGTACTTGAGAGTCTTCAAGATCCGTGCGGCATTGTCCGCGGCTTCCTGCATGAGAGTGAATTCATGACGGAACTACATCAGGCTTTCCGTCGGATAGCGAGGACCGGATCGTCGAGTCAGCAGAACCGGGGCGGAGTGTCGCCTCCCACACCTGGAGAATTGGGCTGGCTCGATCTGCCCTTACATCCCCGTATTCGATCCCGATCCCGAACAAGAGGTATCGCGTACTATCGCGATGTGTGTGCTGTGCAGCGTAACCCAGGCGATGTTTACCACCGGAGTATCGCACTGGCATGGGGGGGGGCACGGGGGGTGGGGGTGCGATCCTCTCGTAGTGCAATGGGACGGGATTCGTCGGCCTGAGCCAGGACGACAGGTCCCGTATCATGCAGGACCGAGCGTATCCCGCCCTTCGATCCAGCAGTGAATGGCTGGACCCCTGCCCGGCAGCCCCTGAAGCTATTCCCTGTATCGGGGCGTGGGAGCGAGGCTGTCAAGCACCGCCTGCGGCAGCAGGGTATGGGAGCACGCCAATCTTCGTGCGATGTTTACGCTTCCAATATCGCTCCTGGAAGTGCAGTAACAGGAACGATAGCGTGTGCGGCCGCGCAGATCCCCGCACGCGTCGGGAAGGTGTCTATTCCGGATATGGAAGCGGCCGGCAAGTGCACGGGAGCGTGGCTTCCCCGAAAAGCCGAACCGCAGGCTGAACCAGTGCACCACCCGAACGGCATCCTGGCAGGGGGCATATTCCCCATCCGGAAAGTATAAAAAATTGAAATTGCTGTGCCATGCAGTACCGCCTTGCGAAAGGCATATCAATTCCCATGAAAGGTATTGATCGGAGGTGGCATGTGACCCTGGAGACGCATCGGTCTATCCCGGAGATTCTTCCCCGAGGGGGAAAAACTCTGCGGAACGCGGCGGATCGGGAGAACGATTCCTCACCAGCGGCCACCTGTCCGAACTGCGGCAACGCGGCTCACCGTCTGATCTCCATCCAGTGGAACGCAGAAGGCGGGCATGCGACATGCTGGGCATGCCGATGGCGGTGGGACGTTCCGAGACGGTAAAGCGGTGGTGCCGCGCCGCAGGCAGAGGCGGTCCGACGATGATGCGAACCCGATTGGCGATGCCGCGTGCAATGCCCTCGTCCCCCATGCCGGATCTCTCCAGGCCCCGTATCGTCCCCGCGAAAACTGCCTTGTGCACCTATGGACCGGTTCGTTCGTCTCGTGCCAGACCGAAAGAGCGGCTCTCGGAAGAGAGATCCTGCGAACGTCTCTTCCTCTTCTTCAACAACTCTACTCGTGACCAGAATCGATATAGTGCAGTATGGCCCAACCGATCACCCTGGCTCTCCCCGCTGAAGCGCACGCGAGCGCTGCCTCCTGCGGGGTGATGCGAAGGCCGGTGTTATCACCGTTGGCGCGGGAATCGCAGGCATCTCCACCACCTTCTCCATCCTTCGGATGACAGACTGCCAGGTCGTACTGCTCGAAACTGACCGAGTCGCCTATGGGGCGACGGGCCCCAACGCCGGCCAGGTCGTCGGCTACTCCGAACGACCGGTCCAGGGACTCGTTGAGGAGTTCAAGCTTGAGATGGCCGCAGCGGGGCAGAGGGCAATCCTCACCGCACGGAATAGCCTGGAGGAGATTCGCCAAGACTGCCGCTCTGAAAATCCCGCTCTGGCGGTTCCAGGGATACGTCGGGTTCCCAGAGATCCGCCAGAGGGTACGCCGCCGCAGGAGCCAGGCACTGTTTGAGGAGAACGGCCTGACCGTCGAGCCGCTGCTCATTGCCCAGGAGTCCGATATGCTCCAGCGCCTGCCGGAGGACGGCCGACGGTTCTGCTCGGAAGTTCCGCAGATCCTGAAGTTGCTGGAGACGACGGATGCAGCGTTTCCCGGATCTGCCGCCGCCGAGAAAGGGTGCATGAACTCCGCTCTCTTCACCGAAGAGCTCCCCGGCTACCAGATTTCGAACTATCCGAAGCGTCTCCGCCTGGTAGAGCAGAGCGCGGTGCGGGAGACCGTTGTGCGTTCGGACTCTCTGGAGGTCCGGTCTATACAGCATGGCGTGCAAACCCGCTTTGTTATGCTCTGCACCAACGGATACAGCAGCTATACGCCCATGAACCATCAGGAGATGTGGGGATCCCCCAGCATTCGGGGAATCGTGGACTACATGGCAGGCTACCACGAAGGTTCCCCGAATCCGGCGGCTATGCGTTACTACATGACCTCCACACACCCTACTATGACCCGTACTTCTATCTCACGCGGCAGCCATACTACGCAGAGAACGAACGTCTGCTGTCCATCGGAGGGGCCGATGTGGTCCTGCCCCGCGGTGCCGCCCACCACCCTCTCTACACCTACGATCCGAAGACCCCGGCTATCCTCGATCGGTTCCTCCGACGCACCTATCGGCACCATGCACTGAGATTCACCGGGCACGGGCTGAGAGGTATACCTCGGGATTCGTCCGATGGATCGGGCCGGATCCCGAGATCCCCGAGATCCTCTACAATCTCGGGTGCAACGGGCAGGCATCCTCCCCTCCTTCTACGGCGGATAGCTGCGTTCCTCAAGGGCGAACCACGGGAACCCTCCATCTTCGATCCAGAGAGAAGGCTGCCGACGATGTCCGTCCCATGCGGATCTGCCGGGGGATCCAGGCCAGACTTTCCGTGAATAAAACATAAACAGAACGGAGTACAAGGGATACTGATGAGATTCTCAAGGATTCTTTTTCTTGCAGCGCTGCTGATCTTCTCGGTGCTGTCCGGCGGGTGCATCGGCCAGGATGCGCCGCTCTCCACCGGGGAGGCGGCGGAGGTGCTGGGGTATTCGGAGCCGATCGCCGACAGCCAGCTGCAGGGGTTAAACGAGAAAGACAACACACGCTACAC
>JAXDAH010000092.1:0-9274 GCA_034679905.1 Methanomicrobiales archaeon
GAAAGTGACGGGCGTCTACAACGCCTGCGCGATTGGGGCGGAGAAGTTCCTCCACTCGGCGGCGGCGGACCGGGTCACCCGGCCGCGGCTGCAGCAGCCCGACGGCAGCTACAAAGAGGTCAGCTACGACGAGGCGGTGGCGTATGCCGCCCAGGTGCTGGCGAACGCGAAGAAGCCGTTGATGTACGGCTGGTCCTCGACCAGCTGCGAGGCCCAGAGCAAGGGCCACGAGATCGCCGAGGCGGTCGGGGCGATCGTGGACAACACCGCGACGGTCTGCCACGGCTCGACGCTGATCGCCATCCAGGACGTCGGGATTCCCAGCTGCACGCTGGGCGAGATCAAGAATCGGGCCGACCGCATCCTCTTCTGGGGCTGCAACCCGGCCCACGCCCACCCGCGGCACATGAGCCGCTACTCCATCTTCCCGCGGGGCTTCTTCACCGGCAAGGGCCATAAAGGGAGAAAGATGATCGTCGTCGACCCCCGGGTGACCGATACCGCGAAGTTGGCCGACGTCCACCTCCAGGTGGAGCAGGGGCGGGACTACGAGCTCCTCTCGGCGCTGCGGGTGGCGATTCGGGGCAACAAGTTGCCCGACGTCGTGGCCGGCATCCGCAAGGAGCGGATCTACGAAGCGGCCGACCTGCTCAAGAGCGGGCGGTTTGGGATCATCTTCTTCGGGATGGGCGTGACGCAATCGCTGGGCAAGAACCACAACATCGACGAGGCGATCATGCTCACCAAGGATATGAACGAGTACACCAAGTTCAGCATCATGGCCATGCGGGGCCACTACAACGTGACCGGCTCGGGCGAGGTGCTGGGCTGGCAGTACGGGTATCCCTTCTGCGTGGATCTCTCCCGCGGCTTCGCCCGCTACAACCCCGGCGAGACCTCCAGCAACGACCTGTTACGAAGGGGCGAGGTGGACGCCGTGTTCGTGATCGGCAGCGACCCCGGGGCGCACTTCCCCATCAGTTCGGTGCGGAAGATCGCCGCATTACCGTCCATTGCCGTCGACCCGCACATCACCCCCACGACCGAAGTGAGCAAACTCCACGTGCCCGTGGCGTTTGTGGGCGTCGAAGTGGCGGGCTGCTGCTATCGGATGGACAACGTGCCCATCGAGTCGCGCAAAGTGGTGGAACCCCCCGAGGGTATGCTCACCGACGAGGAGTTCCTGAGCCGGGTGCTGCAGAGAGTCAAAGAGATCAAGGCCGAGCAGGGCGCTGCCGCGGCGCCGGCCAAAGGGAAGGTGACCGCATGACCCAGTACCTGATCAAGAACGGATTCGTCTTCGACCCGGTCACCGGCATCCAGGGCGACAAGGCCGATGTGGCCATCAAGAACGGCAAGATCGTGGAGTCGAGCGAGCTGGGCAAGAGTGCCAAGGTGATCGACGCCAGCGGCAAGACCGTGATGGCCGGGGCCGTCGAGGTCCACGCCCACGTGGCCGGCCCCAAGGTGAACGTGGGGCGGATCTACCGCCCCGAGGACAAACTCTTCACCTACCAGGCCAAGCAGGGCATCCAGCGGATGCACGGCGGCAACTCCGTGCCGACCACGTTCAAGACCGGCTACGCCTATGCCAAGATGGGCTACACCACCGTCATGGAGGCGGCCATGCCGCCCCTGTACGCCCGGCACGTCCACGAGGAGATGCGGGACACCCCCATCATCGACGAGGGGGCGTTTCCGGTCTTCGGGAACAACTGGTTCGTGCTGGAGTACCTCAAGAACCACGAACTCGACAACGTCGCGGCCTACATCGCCTGGCTGCTGGAGGCCACCAAGGGCTACGCGGTCAAAATCGTCAACCCCGGCGGCACCGAAGCCTGGGGCTGGGGGCTGAACTGCCTCCAGGTGACCGACCCCGTCCCCTACTTCGACGTGACCCCGGCCGATATCGTCACAGGGCTCATCGAGGCCAACGAGCACCTGGGCCTGCCGCACTCGATCCACATCCACGGCAACAACCTGGGCAACCCGGGCAACTACACCACCACGCTCGACACGCTCAAGCTGGCGGAAGGCTACACGGCGCATAACCGCTTCGGCCGCGAGCAGGTGATGCACCACACCCACATCCAGTTCCACAGCTACGGCGGCGAGAACTGGGGCACCTTCGAGTCCAAGGCAAGAGAGGTGGCCGACTACGTCAACCAGCATAAGAACCTGACCATGGACATCGGGTTCGTGACCCTGGACGAGACCACCACCATGACCGCCGACGGGCCCTTCGAGCACCACTTAACGGAGCTCAACCACCTCAAGTGGGCGAATGTGGACGTCGAACTCGAGACCGCGGCGGGCGTCGTGCCCTACATCTACAGCCCGACGATCACCGTCTGCGGGATCCAGTGGGCGATCGGCCTGGAGCTGGCGCTGCTGAACAAGGACCCGATGCGGGCCTACATCACCACCGACCACCCCAACGCCGGGCCGTTCACCAGCTACCCCAAGATCTGGAAGTGGCTGATGAGCGCCAAAGCCCGCCAGCAGCAGATCGAGGCGTTCAAGAATTCCAGCAAAGTGGTGGCAGCCAGCGAGATCGCCACCCTCGACCGGGAACTCACGCTCTACGACCTGGCCGCCATGACCCGGGCCGGTCCGGCCAAGTGCCTGGGCCTGTCGGGCATGTACGGCGGGCTGGCGCCGGGGCTGGAAGCCGATGTGGTCGTGTATGCCTTCAACCCGGAGACCGACGACCCGATGCGGATTGAGCAGGCCGTCTCCAACGCCTGGGCGCTGTTCAAGACGGGCACCCAGATCATCAAGGAGGGCGCGATCGTCAGCAACGGCAACAAGCGCACGCTCTGGGTCCATGCCAAGGTGCCGGAGAACCCGCAGGTGATGCGGGACATCCGCGAGAAGTTCCTGAAATACTACACCGTGAGCGAGAAGAACTACGAGGTCGAGGGACGGTCCTACATCCCCAACCCCTACCCCATCGAAGTGGAGGCCCCGGCCTAGGAGAGGATGGAGATGAAGACGGTTACGCTAACCCTGAAAAATTCACCATCCCTCTTCCTTGAGGCTGAGAATGTATCTCCCGACGCCTTCGCGGGAAAGAGCCTTGCGGAGATCAGGAACCTGCGGGTGTTCATCGGGAACCAGCAGGCAACGATCGGGGACTACTTCGAGGTCTCCGGCGAGGCCGGCGAGACGGCGGCAGACACCAGGATCGTCGTCAAGGGCGATCTCTCCCGCGTCAAGTACATCGGTATGCGGATGACCGCCGGTGAGGTCGTCGTCGAGGGGAGCATGGATATGTACGCCGGCGCCTGGATGGAGGGCGGCCGGATGCATGTGAAGGGCAACGTGGACGCCTTTGCCGGAACGGGCATGAAGGGCGGCGAGCTGATCGTCGACGGCAACGCCGGCAACTACCTGGGCGCCGCCTACCGCGGCGACTGGCGCGGCATGCAGGGCGGCACGATCCACGTGAAAGGCAACGCCGGCAGCGACACCGGTTACTTCATGAACGGCGGCACGATCATCATCGACGGCAACGCCGACGTACATGTAGCAACCCATGCCGAAGGCGGGAAGATCATCATCAAGGGCAACGCCAAGAGCCGGGTCGGCGGACAGATGGTCAAGGGCGAGATCTATGTCTTTGGCACGATCGACGTGATGATGCCGGGCTTCGAGTACCGCAAGGACGAGAGCCTCGAGGTGGACGGCACCAAAGGCAAGTTTGCCCTGTACGAGGGGGACACCGGCGAACGGCACCCGAAGAGAAAGGGGCAGCTCCAGTACGGCAAACTTTACCTGAAGCGGTGATCCTCTTCTCCACCTTTTTCGAGCGCACCAAAAATTCCGATTTATATGCCTCAATCGTAACACACATTCATACTATTATCCATATATTTCATACTACGTAATTCCACGAATCCTTCCGATGTCGCGGTATTTGAATATTATGGCAAGAGTATATTTTATTTTTCCATTAATATATTAATAGTCGGGGTGCGGATCGCAGTAACAATAGTAATCCTTATATGGAAAGGATTGTTACTATACAATGTCCCACGAGGGACGTGCAGTAGTGACAGTCACCGAGTGTCAGCAGTACAGAATAGTGTTCACTGTCCACAGTTCTAATATCGAATTGCGATAAGACGATTGATAAAATCGAGGAATCATATGGCGAAATACAAAGAGACAGTAGATCTCTACGATGACAATGGCAAGCAGCTGAAGAGCGGCGTTGCGCTCGAGAAGGTCAGCCCGCTTGTGAACCCTGCGATCAAGAAGATCATCGACCTCACCAAGAGGACGATCGCGATCAACCTGGCAGGGATCGAGAACGGCGTCAAGAACGGAGTTATGGGCAAGGGAATCATCCCCGGACGTTCGCTCAAGCTCGACATCACCAAGGATGCCGATGCGCTCTCCGCCAAGATCAAGGAGCTCCTGCAGGTAACGGAGGGAGACGACACCAAGATCACCAAGATCGGCGGCGGAAAACTCCTGCTCGTGGAGGTTCCGAGCGCCCGCATGGCTGCGGCGTCCACCTACGATGCGGCGTCGACCGCCTGTGCGGCCGCAGCGACCCAGGCGATCATCGACAACTACAACGTCGACATGTTCGATGCACCTGTCGTCAAATCCTCGGTATGGGGCGCGTACCCCGTCACCATGGACATGATGGGCGGCAACATCGTCTCGATTCTCTCCATCCCCCAGAACAACGAAGGTCTCGGCTTCTCGCTCCGCAACGTGAACGCGAACCACGTCGCGATGATGACCCACCGCAATGCGATGCAGACCGCGGCACTCAGCGCAACCTTCGAGCAGTCCGGTGAGTTCGAGATGGGCATGGCAATCGGCCCGTTCGAGCGCTACCAGCTCCTGGGCTACGCATTCCAGGGCCTGAACGCCAACAACATGGTCTATGAGACCGTGAAGAAGAACGGCAAGACCGGCACTATCGGTACCGTCGTCCAGAGTATCGTCGAGCGTGCCCTTGAGGACAAGGTCATCAAGCCCGGCAAGAAGGGCAAGAGCGGCTTCGTCTTCTACGAGACCAAGGACCCGATGATGTGGAACGCCTACGCCGCCGCCGGAACCATGGCAGCCACCATGGTGAACTGCGGTGCCGGGCGGTTCGCCCAGGCGGTCTCCTCGACGCTCCTGTACTTCAACGATCTGCTCGAGCACGAGACGGGTCTCCCGTCCTGCGACTGGGGCCGCGTTATGGGTACTGCCGTCGGGTTCTCGTTCTTCAGCCACTCGATCTACGGTGGCGGCGGTCCGGGTGTCTTCAACGGCAACCACGTCGTGACCCGCCACGCAGCAGGGTTCGCAATCCCGTGCGTGAGTGTCGCCTGCGCTCTGGATGGCGGCACGCAGATGTTCGGCCCCGAGCAGACGAGCAAGGTCTACCAGGACACCTTCGGACAGGTCGACGAGTTCGCCAAGCCGCTCCAGGCCATTGCCAAGGGAGTGTAACCATACCGACTTGAATCGAAATGACCGAAGCCATATACCCTCAGGTTAAAATCGTCACGGAACGTCTCCTCAAGCCAGAGACGGCTGAACGTCTCTTGAACGAGATCTGCAGCGTCGGCGGGATCCGGCGGATGATCCTGAACGGACCCCGAATCCCCGCCACGGTTCCGAGCGGTCCAGCACGGGGATTAGCCAATCCCCATGAGGGACGACGGATTATCCACGTGATGGGGAACGAGTTCGAGCTGCAGGTGCAGGTGGGAACGGTCATCCTCGAGCTCGAGGACCGCGACCGCATTCCCGCTCTCAAAGAGGCCTGCGACCGGATCTTCACCAACTTCTCGTACAGCATCATCGAGGGCCGCTTCATGAAGACCCAGATGACCGTCTCGGACTACGCGAAGTACGGGCCGGGCGTGGACGAGAGGATACTCGGAGTCAACGAGTACAGGACGAAGGGATGCCCGATCATCCTCCAGGGACTCAAGTGATATGCCGATAGGAAGAGTAACCCAGGTCGTCGACTGCCGTGAGAGCATGGGGATGGGCAAAGGCGGCGGCCTCGCCCAGCGAGGCACGATCGCCGAAGCCCGCCACCCCGACGTCATCGTCGTGGGAATGTCTCCCGGTCGGAGGCATGTGACGAAGCCGGTGTGCGACATCACCTCCGCCCTCCGCAGGGAGGGGGCGGAGTTCAGTGTGAGCACGCTCGTCCTGAACGCCGGCAGCGGCCTGCCGTCGGATGCAAAGTCCGCCGGCGGTGCAGTCATCGGCGCCTACTTCGGACTGTCGGAAAAAGAGATCCGGCAGATCGAGCAGCACAAGGTGGCCATCCTGCACCACGGGAACGTGCGTTCCCACGTAGTGCACAAGGTTCGGTATATCCTGGAGCGGTGCGACATCCCGGCGATCGTCGTATCGCAGGCACCCATCGACTTCGAGGATCTGGCAAAGGAGGGCGTGAAGACGTCGGTCGTCATGCCGCCCCCCGATCAGGTGAAGACCAAGGGGACGGTGATGGCGATTGTGCCGAGGGTGACGCGCGGGCAGACGCCAACGCGCGAGAACATCGCCGAGGTCATTTCGGCGGTAACCAAGGTATTGAAAACTTCCAGTAGTATGAGGTGAATTTTAGATGGCATTTAAACCCCAGTACGGGCCGGGCCAGACGAAGGTCGCCGAGAACCGGCGCAACCAGATGAACCCGGGATACAAGCTGAAGAAGATGCGCGACATCTCCGATGAGGACATTGTGCTCCTGATGGGACACCGGGCACCCGGTGCCGCGTACCCCACCGCCCACCCGCCGCTCGCAGAGGCCGGAGAGCCCGCCTGCCCCGTCCGGAAGGTCGTGGAGCCCCTCGACGGCGCCAAGGCCGGAGACCGCGTACGCTACATCCAGTTCACGGACTCGATGTGGTTCGCACCCTGCCACCCCTATCTGCGATCCTACCTCGAATCCTACCGCTTCCGCGGCGTCGACCCGGGCACCCTCTCGGGACGTCAGATCGTGGAATGCCGCGAGCGTGATCTCGAGAGGATCGCCAAGGAGCTTGTCGGAACCGAGATCTTCGACCCCGCACGCACCGGCATCCGTGGTGCGACCGTGCACGGACACTCCCTCCGTCTCGACGAGAACGGGATGATGTTCGACATGCTCGCACGGTTCGTCATGGACAAAGGCGCCGTGAAGTACGTCAAGAACCAGATCGGAGAGCCGCTCGACAAGGCGGTGCAGGTTGGCAAGCCCAACGACGAGAAGTGGCTCAAGGCAAACACGACGATCTTCAACTCACTCGGCGGAACCGCCTTCCGGGATGACAAGGAGTATCTTGACTACGTCCAGCGGATCCACTCGCTGAGAACCAAGTACGGCTTCATGCCGAAGGAGTGAGGTGACAAAAATGGCGAAAATCGAGAGAGCCCAGAAGCTTTTCCTCAAGTCCCTGAAGGAAAAATTTGCCGGTGAGGATGTCACCGCCACAGAGACCGTCTACCGCAGACTCGGACTTGCCCAGTCTCCCCGTAAGATGGAGTTCGTCAAGGCAGGAAAGGCCGTCGAGATGGCCCGCGGTATCTCCCAGTATGACCCGGTCCGCGCCCACCTCGGGGGCATCCCGCTCGGACAGCGGCAGCTGACATCCTATGAGGTCAGCGGCACCGGCGTGTTCGTCGAGGGTGACGACCTGCACTTCGTGAACAACGCCGCAATGCAGCAGATGTGGGACGATATCCGCCGCACTGTGATCGTGTCCATGGACCTCGCACACCAGACCCTGCAGAAGCGTCTGGGCAAGGAGGTCACCCCTGAGACGATCAACGAGTTCCTGCACGTGCTGAACCATGCGATGCCTGGTGCGGCGGTCGTTCAGGAGCACATGGTGGAGACCCACCCGGCGCTCACCGACGACTGTTACGTCAAGGTGTTCACGGGTGACGACGAGCTGGCGGACAGTCTGGAGCCCCAGTTTGTCATCGACATCAACAAGCAGTTCCCGCAGAAGCAGGCGGAGCAGCTGAAGGGTGCGATCGGCAAGTCCCTCTGGCAGGCGATCCACATCCCGACCACCGTCTCGAGAACCTGCGATGGCGGTACCACCAGCCGCTGGTCTGCGATGCAGCTCGGCATGTCCTTCATCGCCGCCTACCGCATGTGCGCCGGTGAGGCCGCCGTCGCCGACCTGGCATTCGCCGCAAAGCACGCCGGTGTCGTGCAGATGGCAGACATCCTGCCCGCCCGCCGTGCCCGTGGCCCGAACGAGCCCGGTGGACTGCGCTTCGGCACCTTCTCCGATATCGTCCAGACCGACCGCAAGTACCCGCACGACCCCGCCAAGTCATCCCTGGAGATCGTCGCCGCCGGTACCATGCTCTACGACCAGATCTGGCTCGGGTCCTACATGTCCGGCGGTGTCGGGTTCACACAGTATGCGACTGCCGCCTACACGGACAACATCCTGGACGACTACACCTACTACGGCATGGACTACATCAAGGACAAGTACAAGGTCGACTGGAAGAACCCGTCCGCCAAGGACAAGGTCAAGGCGACCCAGGATGCGGTCAACGACATCGCGACCGAGGTCACCCTGTACGGCATGGAGCAGTACGAGCAGTTCCCGACCGCGCTCGAGGACCACTTCGGCGGCTCCCAGCGTGCATCCGTGCTCGCCGCCGCATCCGGTCTGACAACCGCGATTGCGATCGGCAACTCCAACGCCGGCCTGAGCGGCTGGTACCTGTCCATGCTCCTGCACAAGGAGGGCTGGTCCCGTCTCGGATTCTTCGGATACGACCTGCAGGACCAGTGCGGTTCCACCAACACGCTCTCGTTCCGTGCGGACGAGGGTGCGATCGGCGAGCTCCGTGGCGCGAACTACCCGAACTACGCGATGAACGTGGGTCACCAGGGCGAGTACGCCGCCATCGTCGGCGCTGCCCACATCACCAAGGGCGACGCCTGGACCTACGACCCGCGCGTGAAGGTCTGCTTCGCCGACCCGTCTCTCCCGTTCGACTTCACCGAGCCCCGCCGGATGTTTGCCAAGGGTGCAATCCGCGAGTTCATGCCCGCTGGAGAGCGCTCGCTCATCATCCCGGCCCGGTAAGGCCGCAACAATCCCAACTCTTTTTTCGATCCATCCTTTCTATAGAAAAGTCCTCCGACGTGTTTTTTCACGTATTCCTAGGATATTCCATCGATCGTCTAGATCCTGCTCTCCCCTCCCCGAGGCCCTTTGCGGGCCGCCCCCTCCCCTCAGCGAGGGGAGGGGACCAGTGCGATAGGGCATATTCGGGACTGGGAATTGGAAGC
>JAXDAH010000093.1:0-2749 GCA_034679905.1 Methanomicrobiales archaeon
GTCACCCTGAAGACGGGGGCCTACTCCATGATGGAACTGGCGATGGCCCTTCGGTTCGGCGCCGAAGCCAGGATCGATCTGCTTACCATCGATGGCGCACCAGGAGGCACCGGCATGAGCCCGTGGCCTATGATGAACGAATGGGGGATCCCGACCTTCTATATCCAGGCGCTCGTCTACGAGTTCTGCGAACGGCTGCGCGGGAGAGGTTTGCGCGTGCCTGACATCGCCATGGCAGGCGGGTTCTCCGACGAGGCCAATGTATTCAAAGCCATTGCGATGGGCAGCCCCTACGTGAAGGCCGTATGCATGGGCAGAGGTCTCATGATCCCCGGCATGGTCGGAAAGAACATTGGCGAGTGGATCAAGGAGGGGGATCTGCCCAAGACGGTCTCCAAGTACGGCACGACTCCGGACGAGATTTTCATCACCTACGAGGAGCTGAAGGCCAAGTACGGGGCTCGCATGCAGGAGATACCGACCGGTGCGATCGGCATCTATACTTATGCGCAGAGATTCCGGGTCGGGCTGCAGCAGCTCATGGCAGGCAGCAGAAATTTCAGCCTCAAGACCGTGGGGCGCAAAGATCTGATGGCCCTCACCGAGGACGCGGCCCGAGTATCCGGTATCCCCTATGTGATGGATGCCTACAGAGACGAGGCAGAGAACATCCTCGATCTCTAACAGTAAAGCAGGTAGAGAACCCGATTCCTGCACTTTTTTGAACCGTTCCCGAAGTGAAGCCCACTTCGTGATCGCACTCCGAGCAGCTGCTCGCATAGGAGATGTCGATCGCTCGTCCACAAGCCTTCAAGATGGGTCGGCTACCCGGAGCAATACCGCAGTATATATAGTGCCCGGCGTTCATGAATGGCATGAACGGAAGGGAGCAGGAGCGAGCATATCGCAGATGAAAGTGACAGACTGGGAGATAAAACTGGGCATCGCGCTGCTGGCCGCTTCTTCAGTCATTTACGCAGTCAAGTTCGTCATCCTGGGAGATCCACAGAATACGTTCTTCTACATCTTCAACGCACTGGGATTCCTTCCCATCAATGTCCTGCTTGTCACGCTGATCCTCAACCAGCTTCTCTCCATTCGAGCCAGGCGGGAGCGGCTGGAGAAACTGAACATGGTCATCGGGACTTTCTTCTCCGAGATCGGAACCCACCTCCTCGCCAGTCTCTCCGATCACGATACACATCTTGGAGAGATCCAGAGCCACCTTCTGGTCAGCGGCAACTGGGAGAAGAAGGACTACGATCGAGTCCAGAAGTATCTATTCCAATATTCCTACGAAGTGGATGCCGCCGGGGTCAATCTCGAGGAGCTCCACCGCTTCCTAGTAGAAAGAAGGACATTTTTATTGCGGCTCCTGGAAAATCCCGTTCTGCTGGAGCATGAGAGATTTACAGAGCTGCTTCGGGCAGCCTTCCATCTCGCAGAAGAGTTGGATGCAAGAGAGGATCTGCAGTCTCTGCCGGATGCCGATCTCCGCCATCTCGCCGGGGACATGACCCGCGTGTATCGGCTTCTGGCGATTCAATGGCTGGCATACATGCGATACCTGCAGAAGGCTTATCCCTTTCTCTTCTCGCTGGCGCTGCGCACAAACCCTTTCGACGAGAACGCATCTCCAGTTGTTCGCTGACACACTTCCGATTCACACGCCCGTCGGGCTGCGGATATTCTGGTGGACGGCCGGGAGTTCGGACGCCCACAGGGAGAGATATATAAAGAATCGCATCTGTATCCACCTTGCAGGATACCTATGCAGGACGTATCGATTCTCATCGGTGGACAGGCAGGCGAAGGGATCAACCTTGCGGGCCTCAGCATTGCCCGCCTCCTGAACCAGCTCGGCTACTACCCCTACATGTACTACGATTACCCGTCCCTCATCCGGGGCGGACATAATTTTGCCATTGTACGGGGTGCAGCACGACGCATATCAAGTCACCGGGACCAGGTCGACTATCTTCTGGGCCTCAACCAGGACTGCATCGACCTGCATTCGCACCGCATCACGGAGACGACGACGATCCTCTACGACTCCAGCGCGGTGAAGACTCCGCCGGATGAGGGCATCGGGATCGATCTTCACCAGATGCTGAAGGAGGCGAATGCGCCCCGCATTACACGGAACTCTGGAGTGATCGGGGCATTCGTCCGGGCAGCGAGTATCCCCTGGCAAACCCTCGAAACGATGTTCAGGAGGACGATCCCGAAGGGTCTTGAGATCAATCTCACCATGGCAAGGAAAGGATACGATGCGTCGCGCGAGGCCGCACCTATTGCAACTGCCGGAAACGAGGCATTCCCCCTGCTCACCGGCAACGAGGCGATCGCTCTGGGATTCTTAAAGGCCGGCCTATCCGCCTATATCGCCTACCCGATGACCCCGAGCACCAGCATCCTCAACTATCTTGCCGCAGCGGCGGACGAGTTCGCCCTGAAGGTCATGCACCCCGAGAACGAGATCGCGGTCATGCTGATGGCGCTCGGTTGCTCCTTCATGGGCGAGCGGGTGGCCGTAGGCACCTCAGGGGGCGGTTTCTGCCTGATGACGGAGGGACTCTCCCTGGCAGGGCAGGCAGAGCTCCCCATTGCAATCGTGATGGGCCAGAGGACGGGGCCGAGCACCGGTCTCCCCACCTACACGGCGCAGGGGGATCTCTTCTTCGTCATGCACGCCGGCCAGGGTGAATTTCCCAGATTCATCGTTGCGCCGGGAGATGCGGATGAGGCC
>JAXDAH010000094.1:0-2623 GCA_034679905.1 Methanomicrobiales archaeon
GGGATCCTCCTGAACGCCGCGGGAGATCCAGTCCCTGCGGGGGATCTCGACCGCACCCTCGCGGTGGCGGACGTCGACCTGTACGTGCCGGATCTCAACTTCGTGTTCGGGCTCGCGGGGGGTAGAACGGCGCTCTTCTCCCTCCACCGCCTGCGCCAGTCCTACTACGGCCTGGCGGAGGATCGCGACATCTTCTACAGAAGAGCCCTCACCGAGGCGATCCACGAACTCGGGCACACCTACGGCCTCCCGCACTCCCCGGATCCGGACTGCGTGATGCACTTCTCCAACTCCATCGCCGATACCGACCGCAAGGGGCCGGCGTTCTGCCAGGAGGAGCGGCTGCGCCTGGTGCGGCTGGGAGCTATCCGATGAGGAGGAAGAATCTGCTCGTCACGGGGAGGCCCGGCATCGGCAAGACCACGCTCATCCGCAGGCTCGCCGAGGAACTGCGCCCCTGGCGTCCGATCGGGTTCTACACCGAGGAGATCCGTGAAGAGGGGACGCGCAAAGGGTTCGAACTGGTGAGCCTCAGCGGGGAGAGGAGTCTCCTCGCCCACGTCGACCTCGAGAGCCGCTACCACGTCGGGAAGTACCGGGTGGACACCCTGGCGCTGGACCGGTTCGTCGGCGATATCTCCCTCTTCGACCCGGACGTGAGGGTGATCGTCATCGACGAGATCGGTCCGATGGAGGTTCTGTCCTGGGTATTCCGGCGGACGATCGAGAAGGTTCTGGACGCCTCGCCCGTCTGCATCGCGACGGCGGCATACCGCGGAGACCGCTTCATCGACGGGATCAAGCAGCGCCTCGATGTCCGCATCTACGAGATGACACGGGAGAACCGCAGCCGTCTCCTCGCCGAGATCCGCGAGGATGCCGTCGCGCTGCTGGGTGAGTCTCCGGCGTAGGGCTGCGATCGCGAGGGAGACCGCGAGCCCGGCCTTACACGACGCCTCCGTGACAGATCTCGACTTTCATCCACAGGGCTAGGGCGTTGAAGAGGGGAATCCCCCTCCTCTTCTGCAGCGCCAGGAGCAGGGCAGTTCAAGTCGGACTCGGCTGCAAGAGGTCTCGATCCTCGGTCTGCCAAATAGGCCCCATCGCACCTGGGGGGTGGGGGCAGCACCCCCCCTCCCCCGATAGTTGCGATACCCTGCAGGGGATGGCCCGGGACGATACTTCATCATCCCCCGCAGTACGATACCTCGAAGGGAGGGTGTTCATACCGTGACCGCGCCACTTCGTCGCCTTCGCAGAATAGTAATCCTATCCCGATCGACTGCCCAGATCACCTATCGTCCCATCTCTCTGCCTGCGACTACCGGGAATGGAGCCGATCGTATCGGCGGAAGCGGCTTGCAGGCGAGATGGCGGCGGCCAGCCGCCGTTTCGGACTCTGGATCCCGCCAGCCGCGAACCCTGGCATCCTGCGCGCATCCCGTTTACAGCTCCACCCTTGTTACCACGCCATGGATCTTGTCGGCCGGGAGCTTGTAGAACTGGACAAAGGAGGGTGTCAGCCGTTTTATGGCCGAGAAGATCTTCCAGACCAGGTTGTTCGTGACGATATCCTCGAGCCCGTAGAAGATGGTCTTCTCCTGGATGCCGGCGCTGTGCAGGATCGCCATGATGTCCACCACTTCCATGTAGCCCATCTCGATCTCGAAGACCCGGAGCCCGGGGGCCAGGATCTCTTGAAAGCCGCTTTTTAAGCCGAAGGGATTGTCCAGGATGCGGACAGAGATGATGACGTTGTCTTCGTAGACGATGTTGTTCGTGAACATCGTCAGCGGGATGTAGGGGGGCAGAAGCTGGATATTCCGTGCAAAGAAGAGGGCCGTGCCCCGGATCTTCGGGACTTCGGGATCCCGGTAGAGTCTGCAGTAGGTCTCCAGGAACCGCGGCAGGTCCATGGGGCGGAGCGCCCTCAAGATCCTCTTCTGGCCGGCGAGGTAGATCAGGATGATCCCCAGGGGCACCGAGGCGATGAGGAGCGCGAAGTAGGCCCCCGTCGGGATCTTGGAGGTGGCGGCCAGGAAGAAGCCGATGTCCACCAGCAGCACGCCCACGCCCACCAGGCCCTGGAGGATCTTTTTGCGGAGGAAGAAGATGGAACTGATGAAGAAGCCGGTGATGACCATATCCCCGGTGACGGCGAGCCCGTAGGCGGCCGCCAGATTGGCGGAGGAGCGGAACTGGAACATGACGATCAGCACCGAGAAGAGGAGAAGCCAGTTCACGGTGTCGATGTAGATCTGGGAGCGGAGCTCGGCGGACATGTAGTCGATCTTGAGCATGGGGAGCATGCGGGTGGTGATGCCCTGGTAGACGATGGAGAAGATGCCGCTGATCATCGCCTGCGAGGCGATGACGGTCGCGGCAATCGAGAGGATGAGGAACGGCACGTAGACGAACGGGGCGAGGCTCCGGATCATCTCGAAGAGGACAAGCCCGGCGCCCGGATGGGTCAGGAGGTATGCCCCCTGCCCCAGGTAGTTCAGGACCAGGGCGAAGAAGACCAGGTACCAGGCGCGGACGATGGGAGCCCGCCCCAGGTGCCCCATGTCCGCGAAGAGCGCCTCGCCTCCCGTCGCGACCAGGATGACGGCGGCGAGGATGA
>JAXDAH010000095.1:0-19988 GCA_034679905.1 Methanomicrobiales archaeon
CTCGAAGTCCCAGGCCCAGCTGGTCGGTCCTCCCGTAGACTGGTCCGTGAACTGGACCGTGAGCGGTACAGTCCCGCCGGTCACATTCGCCGTGAACTGCGCGGTGGGGCCTGTAGGCGCCGTCTGGATGTCCACCGTGGTTAGCACGGCAGCAGTGGCCGCTGCCTTGACCGTGGCTATCTCGGATGCATTCGAGATGCCAGCCGCATAGTAGAACTCCACGGTATCCCCGTCCGCCAGATCGATCGCGTTCAGGCCGTTCGCGTGGTTGCCGTAGCCGTCCCTGTAGACGTCATTCACATAGGCGTACCAGTAGCCCGGGCTCTTGCGGAGATACGGGCCCACATCGTCGAGGAGAAGGACCTCGTCGTAGGACCACCGCTTGTCCGTGACGTTGTAGGTCAGTGCGGTGGCGTGCAGGGCACCCAGCGGGGTGGTCTCATCGATGGTATAGCTGTACCCGCTGTTGTAGGCGACCTGGCTGAACGTCGCACCTTCGGTGAGCACCACGACGCCGTTGTAGAGCTCGTCCATCGCGGGCGTTGATTCCACCGTGATGTAGTCTGGCTTCGCCTCGGAGTCGCTGCCGCCGGCATTCGTCACCGTGAGGTTCACCGTGTAGGTTCCGGCAGTATCGTAGACATGGCTCGCATTCTGCGTGGTGTAATCGATTGTGCCATCGTTGTCAACATCCCAGGCCCATGACGTGGGTGTGTTGGAGGACTCGTCGGTGAACTGCACCGTCAGCGGGGCCGTGCCGGAGAGAACGTCCGCGGAAAATTCAGCGACGGGCGATTCGGCATGCGAGAGGACGAACGTCTCGAAGACCGTGCCCGACGGGTAGACGGTCACGGTTCCCGAACCGTCCGTGGCGATGCCCGCGACGCGGATCATCCGCGCGGTCGCCGTACCAGCCGCGGGGTCGACCGTGACCTTCACGTAGCCGAGAGCGTTCTCCAGGCTGCTCTGGCTACCCTCGTACTTCGGATCGGCCAGCGCGTAGGAGGGTGCGCCGCCCGTGGCGACGACGACATACTGGATGCCGTTCACGAGGAACCGCTCGTAGGCGTGAACGTGGGCGTTCCAGACCGCATCCACCCCGTGGGCGACGAACTCGTCCTCCCACTCGCCGCGGATGTCGGTCCAGCCCCCGAAGTGACTGGACGAGGAGGTGTAGGGCGGGTGGTGGAAGGCGACGAACTTCCAGTCCGCTGCCGTGCCCGCAAGGTCGGCGTCCAGCCAGGCGCTCTGCGCCGCCATGCCGGGCCAGGTCCAGGAGTTGCTGTCCAGGATGCTGAAGTGGGCGTCGGCGCAGTCGAAGGAGTAGTAGGGACGGACGCCGTAGGCGTCGTAGTAGAGAGTGTGGTTCTCCTCATGGTTGCCGAGCGCCGGGAAGACGGAGAGGTTCGCCATCATCGTTCGGCCGGCGTCGAAGTAGCGATCCCAGTCGGCGGGATCGCTCGCGGTGGTCACCAGGTCGCCCGTGTGCAGGACGAAGAGGGCGTCGGACTCCTCCGCGATGCGGTCCGCGACCAGTTTGTGCCGCTGCGACTGCTCGTACATCGGGAGCTGGTCCCGGGTGTCGCCGTAGGCGATGAAGGTGAAGGGGCCGCTCTCGGGGAAGGTGCGGAAGTGGAGGTCGCCGCTCGTCGCGCCGCCGCTGGTGACCCGGTAGTGATATAGGGTACCGGGCTCAAGGCCGGTGAGGGCGACGTGGTGGAGCGTGTCCGTCAGGCCGTCGCTCGCGCTCCGCTCATAGCCGCCGTTCGCTGTGTAATAGGCGTCCGTTGCATACTCCACGGTCGCTGCGGCCGCGATATCGGTCTTCAGGTTCACGGTCGTCTCGGTCGTTAAGCTGCCGGTGAGGTAGGGGCCCCAGAGGAAGACGGCCGGCTCGGTCTCGGCGTAGCTTGCAAACCGGGCCATCAGCGGGTAATTGTCGCCGCCGCTCCCGTAGGCGTAGGACGGGGTGCCCACCCCGTTCCCGTCGGCATCGGTCCCGCTATAGTCGGCGTAGTAGTTGCCGAGGTAGCCGGTGTAGATGCCGCCGTTGTAGGTGTAGGTGAGCGGTTCGGGCGAGTGCGCCGTGGTCGCGGTCAGGATCTCGACGCGGTTGCCGATTACGTCATTCAGCCAGAGGGTGTTATCGTATGTCGAGTCCTTGATGCAGAACCCGGCGTCCGTGTTGCTCTCCACGACGTTCTTCAGGATGTAGTTGTCATGAGCGGTGTCGCGGACGCTGATCCCCCGCTGGGTGTTCCCGTGGCAGTAGTTCGCTTCGATGGTGTTGTTCGTGCCCGTCCCGCCGATGTGGATGCCGTTGTAGCACCCGGCACAGTCGTTCCCGACCACCCGGCAGTCGTTGTAGCCCACGATCTCGATGCCGGCCACATGGGTGTCGGTCGGGCCGCGGACCGTGAAGCCCCGGATGACGACGCCGTTCGCGTTCACGTCGAAGACCGGCAGCGTCGGCGAGGCAGCAGTCACTGTGACGGAAGCCGAGCCGTTCTCGGAACGGATCACGAGTTGTTTGTCCACATCGACGTTCTCGGTGTAGGTCCCGTCGCCGACGACGATCTCATCGCCGGCGGTGGCTGCGGTTACCGCTGCCTGGATGGTGGCGTAGCGGAGACCGCTGTTGGTGTTGAGGACCGGGAGGAGTGCTGCCTCGCTCACCGTGATGTAGTCCGTCTTGACCTCGCTATCGCTGCCGCCGGCGTTGGTCACGGTGAGGTTCACCGTGTAGGTGCCGGCAGCGGTGTAGGTGTGTGTCGCGTTCTGCGTCGCGTAATCAACTGTGTCGTCATTGTTGACGTCCCAGGCCCAGTCGGTGATCCCTTCACCCGTGGACTGGTCAGTGAACTGGACGGTGAGCGGGGCGGTGCCGGTCTGGACATCGGAGGTAAAGGCGGCGGTTGGTGCAACCGGTGCCGAAGGCCCACCGAGATATTCCTCGAATCCTGCCATCAATGGATGGTGGTCCTTGTCGGTTGCGCTGCCAGGGATATCATACGGTGTATCCCCAATGCCGTCTACAGGACTTGCATCCACACCGGAGTAATCGCTGAAGTAGTTGCCGAGGAAGTTCAAGGAGGTTATACCGCCATAAGTGTACTCGATCGGTTCGGTCGAGTTCCAGTAGGTAGAGGTGGATGTTGAGCCATAGTCATAAGATACGCTTACGCCATTGTCAACAAAATTATTGAGATATATTTTGTTGCCCGAACCAGGATTCATTACCCAGATACCACATTTGCCATTAGAGGAGATGTCATTCCTCGTGATTATGTTATTATTTGGTGCCGTCGCCGATATTTTAGCTAATAGGATTCCAGTCCCGGCCATATTATTTAGAGTATTATTGGTAATTGTGCAGAAGTCTGCTGAGTCGATTGTTATTAATCTACCGAATCCACCGTCTTTTACGGTGATATTTATGAATGTGTTGTTAGCAATTGTACAATAATTCGCTCTCAGCTCTATAAGATCATAATATGTCGCATATGAGACGTTTGCGACAATGTTATTCTCAAAAGTGGTATTATCTGACCTAAATGAAAAATCGCGATTAATTCCCTCGAAGATGCAATTCCTTACGATGCTATCCGGTGCTAATAGATTAATACCTCTGTCAGAATTTACGATCTTCAATCCCTCGATGACCGTCCGATTACCGTGAAGTTCAAAATGATTACCTTGCATGTTGTAAGTCACATCATCTGCGCTTTCACCTTTCAATGTAATTGCCTTCCATATGGCTACAACACCATCACTGGTATCGCTATAACTTCCATTATAAACGAATACCGTATCACCATCTTCTAAATCCACATTTTTTTCAGTGGCTGCATCGATACTAGTGAAATCACATCCTCCCTCAGCGCAAACTGTCCATGTTCTTGCGGAGATTGGCATCACCATCATTGCACTTAACACCGCGAACACACAAAGCACAAATATCAGTCTTTTCACTGTTATCACCCTTTTTTTCAGTTATGATGGTGATGCGTGACCACCAGATTCACGTAATCGGTCTCGATGTGTGCATATTTCGTCTGTGGTGGAAAACCCTCTTCAGTCTGAGCGCTAGTCTGTTTCACCAATACCGTCACAACATTGGTTGCACTGACATAGTTGCTTATGCCTGCTGTTATCTCGTTGGTCAAGTACACTGGATCTGCGGTGTTTCCACTGGCTTGCAGAAGTTCGTATCCTGGCGTATTGTAATTGTAGATGTAAAGGGTTGCACCATTGGTTGCGGAATCGTGCCAGCCTTTACCGTGCCAAGTAACATTGAGCTTTTCGATATCTGCAATCGGGCCGTCTTTCGTAGTGCTTGTATCGATACTTAGGTTGAATCGGTGCATTGCGTAATTACCATTGGTAGTCGTTACATCGCTTTGATAGGTGCCGTCATCGTCCGCAATGTTGCTGTATGCAGTCGAATCGAACTCCGTGGCCGGAACGTCGGGGGAACCGGGCGGATTGGAACTGGACTGTAATCCGTACGCCCACTCATCCGTCTCCCCCGTAGCGTTGAAGTCATGGCGGTGCGGCGGGTAGATTTTCAGGTACTGGACATACTTCACCGAGAGCCCTTTTGCCGATGGCCAGGTGCCGCTGTAGTTGTAACTGTACCGGGGGTCAAATGATGCCTGCATGTCCCGGAGGGTCAGGTTCAGGGAGTCGTCAACACCATAGGTCGATGGCGGCGTGTAGAAGAAGAGCCGGATACCTTCTGCGTAATCGGGGACAAAACCGTACTGGTCATCCCACCAGGCAAGGATCATGTCGCCCTGGCGTGCATCCGGGGTATAGACATTGTCGTAGCCGAAGTAACGGGACATGCCATCGCTGGCCTGGACCCGGAGCTCGTCTCCATCATTCATACCCCCGACGAGGTCGGTCAGGTTCCTCACGTACGTCCCGTTGTGGTCGTAATAGAGGATCATGTTCTGGCCGCCGTCACCCCATGGGTCGTCCGGGTCGAAGGTCGGGCCCTGGAAGTAGACCGGGCCGTTGCTGTACACGTTCGTCATCAGTTGCAGTTCGGACAGGTTCCGTGTAACGGAAGACTCAACAACCGAGTAGTTGTTGTCCGCGTACCGGATGACCTGGACTTCCTCTGTTGCTGCCGCAACCGGCAGGACAAGGCAGGCCATCAGGAGGACGATGAGGCAGGCGGCAGGCCGCAGCCCCAATTTCCCTGTTATTCGTTCTTTAATCATCGAAATCATCCCTTTCCCTTTTTTTCAGTTTTCACGTCGTTTTTCTTCTCACATTACTGCTTCAGGAGTGCTCCAGAATCTGCTTCGCCGGAGCATCCGTTCGATCCAGGAGTTCGGAGTGTCGTGGAGCGATACCCGGAGTTCAGCGAGTGCCAATAAATAGAGGAAAAGACAGGTCGCCGGGATCGCCTGCCTCCCCCCATTCGTCGGTTACGCTATCGGAATCGTTTCTGAACTCTGCCCCTCATCGTTTCCTGTAGTTCGGCTGGCGGACCTCGATATACTCGGTCTTCACTTCGGTATCGAAACCACCCTTCCCGAAGACCGCGAGCTGCACCGTATAGGTCCCTGCATGCCGGTAGACGTGGTGCGGATTCTTGGCGAGGGAATAGGAGCCGTCGCCAAACGACCAGATCCGGAACTGGACCGGGCCCGAGGACTGGTCCTTGAAGTGGACCTTGAGCGGTGCGGTGCCTGACGTGGGGTCTGCCGTGAAGTCCGCCTGCAATCCCGGCTGGGTTACCGTGATGTAATCGGTCTTCACCTCGGAGTCGGTCGTTCTCCCATCCGAGACCACGAGCCGGACGGTGTAGGTGCCGGCCCGCTGGTAGACGTGCAGCGGGTTTTTGGCATGGGAGGTGGAACCGTCGCCGAAGTGCCATGTACGGGATCGGATGGTGCCCGTCGACGTATCCGTGAAGTGGACCTTCAGCGGGGCAGGTCCGGATTCCACGTCTGCAGTGAACCCGGCCACCAGTGCGGGCGGAGTGATGGTGATGCAGCGGGTCTTCACCTCCACATCCATCTTCTTCCCATCCCAGACCCAGAGCCGGACGGTGTAAGAACCGGCCCGCTGGTAGACGTGCAGCGGGTTCACTGCATCGGAGGTGACCCCGTCCCCGAACGACCAGAAGCATCGCGTCGGGTTACCCGACGACCGGTCCGTGAACTGTACCGCGAGCGGCGCCGGACCTTCCGTCGCGTTCATCGAGAAGTCGGCCCGGAGCCGGGTGTTGTCCCGCACCGTGATGGTCACGATCTCCCAATCCTCGAGATCGCCGTCGGATACCGTCACATTGACCGTATACACGCCCGCCTGCCCTGCCGAGGGAGTCCAGGAGAACATCTGTGCGGCACTATCAAACGATGCACCATCGGGCAGGGGACTTGCCGCGAACGTGAGGGGATCGCCGTCCGGGTCGGTTGCCGAGACGGCGAAGTCGAGGGTCTGCCCCACATTCACCGTTTTGTCCCCGATGGGGTCGAGAATCGGCGCGGCGTTCTGCTCCACAATCTCAACCGTGATCGTCACGATCTCGAAATCTAGCAGCATTCCATCGGTTACTGTGAAATTTACAGGATGGCTTCCCGCCTGATCGTATGCCGGTGTCCAGGCAAAGGTGCGGCTCGACGGGTCGAAGGTTGCCCCAGCGGGCAGATTCAGTGCGGTGAAGGTCAGAGAGTCCCCATCCGGATCGGTTGCAGAAACGACGAATTGCAGGAGTTCTTCTCCGTTCACGGTCTTCGGGCCGATCGGTGCGAGTTCGGGAGGCAGATTCTGCGGGACGTCACTCACCGTGATCGTGATCTCTTCGTAATCCCAGAGGGACCCATCGGTGACCGTGAAGTTCAGGGTATACGAGCCAGACTGGCTGTTGGTCGGCGTCCAGGAGAAGGTCCGCGAGGAAGGATCAAACACAGATCCGGACGGGATGTTCATGGCGGCATAGGTGAGGGCATCGCCGTCCGGATCCGTGGCACTCACGGTAAACTGGAGGAGATTCCCTTCTGCGACGTCCTTATTCCCGATCGGGTCCAGAACAGGTGCCCGATTGACATTGGTGACCGTGATCACGATCTCCTCGTAATCCATGAGCGCTCCGTCACTCACCGTCACGTTCACTGCGTAATCGCCAGCCTGGTCAAAGGTCGGCGTCCAGGAGAAGGTTCTCGTGCCCGCATCGAACCCGGCTCCCGCCGGCATGTTCTGGGCTGCATAGGTGAGGGCATCGCCGTCCGGATCGGAGGCACTCACCGTGAACGCCAGGAGCTCCCCCTCTGCCACGTTCTTATCCCCGATCGGGTCCAGGACGGGAGCACGGTTCACGTTGTTGACGGTGATCGTAATCTCCTCGAAATCCGTAAACTCTCCGTCCGTCACGGTGAAATTCACGGAGTACGAATCGGCTTGTTCATACGTCGGTGTCCAGGAGAACACCTGTGTTCCCGTGTCAAACGTGGCGCCGGCTGGCGGGTTCAGGGCACTGTAAATCAGCGGATCGGTATCCAGATCCGTGGCGGAGATTGTAAACAGCAGGAGATGCCCTTCATCAACGGTCTTGCTGCCGATCGGGGTCAGGGTCGGAGGCGTATTCACCGCAATGTCGGTGACTGTAATGGTAATCTCCTCGGAATCGGTGAGAGACCCATCCGTGACCGTGAAAGTGACCTGGTAGGATCCGCTCTGGTCGCTCCCGGGCGTCCAGGAGAATGTCCGCGAGGCGGGATCGAATGCCGCCCCGGACGGGAGGTCGATCGCCGCAAAGGTGAGGGCATCTCCATCGGGATCGGTGGCGCTTACCGTGAACTCCAGCAAGTTCCCTTCCGCCGCGTTCTTGTTCCCGATCGGGTCCAAAACAGGAGCCCGGTTCACGTCGGTGACGGTGATCGTGATCTCCTCGAAGTCGGTGAGCTCCCCATCGGTGACCGTGAAGTTCACGGTATACGAGCCTGACTGGCTATACGACGGTGTCCAGGAGAAAGCCCTCGATAACGGATCGAATCCAGCCCCTGACGGAATGTCACTTGCGGCATAGATGAGGGTATCGCCGTCCGGATCGATGGCACTGACGGTGAACTGCAGGAGACCTCCCTCTGCCACATTCTTATTCCCGATCGGATCCAGGACGGCAGCCCGGTTCACGTCGGTGACGGTGATCGTGATCTCCTCGAAATCCAGGAGTGCCCCGTCGTTCACCGTAAAGTTCACCGTATAGGCCCCTGCCTGATCATACGTCGGCGTCCAGGCGAACGTACGGGAAGACGGGTCGAAGGTTGCCCCGGTGGGCAGGTTCAGCGCGGCGAAAGTCAGCGTATCCCCTACATTCGGGTCGGTGGCAGCGACCGTGAACTGGAGCAGCTGGCCTTCGTCCACGCTCTTATCGCCGATGGACGTGAGTTCGGGTGGGGTATTCAGTTCCACCTCGGTGACCGTGATCGCGATCGCCTCGAAGTCTGTCAGAGATCCATCCGTCGCCGTAAAGTTCACTGAATAGTCTCCGGCCTGGGCATAGGTCGGCGTCCAGGAGAAAGTCCTAGAAGATGGATCGAACGCTGCCCCGGAGGGCAGACTGGCGGTTCCATACGCGATACTATCCCCATCCGGATCCGTCGCTGATATGATGAACTCCAGGAGGTTCCCCTCCGCCACAATTTTATCCCCGACAGGATCCAGGAGGGGAGCCCGGTTGACATTATCGACGGTGATGGTGATTGTCTCGTAGTCCCAGAGGGATCCATCCGTGACTGTGAAGTTCACGGTGTAGGAGCCGGACTGGCTGTAGGCTGGCGTCCAGGTGAAGGTCCGCGAAGATGGATTGAATGTGGCTCCGGAAGGCGTTGCAATCGCGGCATAGGTGAGGGGATCCCCATCGGGGTCCGCGGCACTGACCGTAAACTGCAGGGGTGAGTCCTCCGCCGCATTCATGTTTCCGATCGGATCCAGGACAGGTGCCCGGTTCACGTTGTTGACGGTGATCGTGATCTCCTCGAAGTCCGTGAACTCTCCGTCCGTCACGGTGAAATTCACGGAGTACGAGCCCGCCTGGCTATACGACGGTGTCCAGGAGAACACACGGGTCGACGGGTCGAACTGGGCTCCAGATGGCCTGTTCAGCGCCGCATACGCGAGTGCGTCGACATCGGTGTCCGTCGCAGAGACCGTGAACTGGAGCAGCGATCCCTCGTTCACGGTCTTATCTCCGATAGGACTCAATTGCGGCGCACTGTTCACGGCTACCGTGAAGACACCGTGGCTCACCGATGCCTCCATCGGGTCGCCATCATTGTCATCCAGCCCGTTGGCGTTGATGGTGATCAGGAGATTCGTAGATCCCGCTGCATCTCCCCGCAGGGTAACGGTGGCCAGGAGAATGTTCGAGGTCCCCGCCGTGTCCATAAGATCTGCTGCCTTGAGCATCACGCTGTCGGCAGGGAGGGTCGTATTGGCATGAATTCCTGCCCAGGAAGGGAAACTAACATCCACGATCTCTGCCACTCCCGGATTGGAGAGGGCGAGCGAGATGTTGTAGCCGGACAACCCCTGCGGGGCACTATCCAGCCGGATCTCCATAGAGGCGGTCTCGCCAAGAGAGTTCACCACCGCACTGCCGCCGTTCACCTGAATCGCGGAGACGGCCTGCGAGCCCGCCAGCAGGAGGCAGAGCCCTGCGATCAATAACCCGAATAATCGTACATGTGTCATCTGATTCACGTTCCTTTCGTTACCTGTTGCCACAACTATCGAGATCCCCTGTCAGATCCGCTTCGTGTCTGGCGGATGGTACCATCGGGATCGGGAAGGCGGCAGTTCCGCAGCCCTGCGGGGCAGCATTCGCAACCCCGCTGTCGCACCTGCCCGGCCATCCCGGAAGCCGATCGTGTTCCGCATTCGAACAGCCCCGGGAGGGACGTGCCCGTGTTCGCCCGTGGAACCAGGCATACCGGCGCTCGACGTCGCCCCGTGCCATAGCGGATTCATGGAGAAGGGTGGCCGCGATGGTCACCGTCCCCGCTTGCGGGCAAGGGCGAAAATTCCCACGATGACCGCTGCTGTCAGCAGGAGACCGAGCGGGAGGATGTACGCCGAGATCCCGCCATCGGTCTCCCCCACGGGGAGGGGTGCCGCTGCGCCGGATACCGATGCGCCGTCACTTTCCTGCTGCCCTTCCGCGGGCTGACCATTATTGTTCCCTGCAGCCTGTCCTCCCGCCAGTGTCGGCTCCTGCGGTACGTTGGACGATGCAGAGGATCCTGCATAGGCGCCCGAAACCGCGGCGGGAGCGGCGGAGCCGCCGCTGCCTCCCGCGCTGCCACCTGAGCCGCCACCGCTATCACCGGGGGTGTCGCCACCGCCGCCACCAGAACCGCCACCACCATTGCTGGTAGAGCCAACGACGACAGCGACCTCCGGGGGTGTGAGTGCGACGATGTTCCCCTCGTCATCGTCCATCTGGTTCACGGTGATGCCCAACGTTGTCGATCCCGCCGAGATCCCCTTCAGGGTGAGTGTCGCAAGAGGGATGCTGGTCTCCGAAGGACCCACCTGTTCCGAGAGATCGACCGCCCGCATCGACACCCGATCCTTCGGAAGGTCCGAGGTGCCGTGGACCGATGCCCAGGACGGGAAATCGACGGCAACAATCTCGGCCACCGCCGGGTTGGCGAGGTGGACCGTCAGTTCATAGCCCGATAGCCCCTGCGGGACTTCGTCGAGGGTGATCGGCACGGTTGCGGTATTCCCCACGGCATCGATCCGTGCGGTTCCGATCCCCAGCTCCGCGGCAGATGCGCAGGAGATGCTCGCGAGTACCAAGAATACGCCGAGTAGTAGGAGGGGGGAGAACCGGGGCACCGTGGCCTACACCCCCCAGAAGAGCTCGACGACGTCGTCGAAATCGATCCGCCCGTTGCCGTTGAAGTCGAAGTACTGGACCGGCTCATTCGCCCCGATCCACTCCATGTAGTTGAAGTAGATCACCACATCGTTGAAGTCCGACCGCCCGTTGCCGTTCAGATCGTCGTAGAGGCCGTCTCCATCCGGATCGGTCGGCATGGCGCCGTTCACCGGCTGGATCGGAACGACCACGCGGAAGGTTGCGGGCGAGACCGCAGGCGTGATCATCGCTCCGTCGTCATCGTCCATTGCAGTCACGGAGACCCCTACAGCGGTGCTGCCCAGTGCTTCTCCACGAACCGTGAACGTCGCGATCGCGATATTCGTCGCTCCCGGCTCCACCTGCTTCGTCAGGTCCGCCATCTTCAGCGTGACCGAATCCGCAGGCAGGATCAGGTTCTGATACACCGTAGCCCAGCCGGGGTAGGTGAGATCCGTTATGGTCGCGACAGAGCCGTTCGAGAGTGAGATCGTGACATTGCAGCCGGATAGCCCCTCCGGGGCCTCGCTCAGCACGAGCGTGAACGTGCCGCTGCCCTCCGGGAATACAGACCGCTCTTCCGGACTGAAGAACAACCGCAGCGAGGGCTGCTGGGACGCCGGCACCAGCTCGATCGAGGAGATGCCCTTTATCGAACTGGATCCGGTTGCATTCGGGCCGACGAGCCGGAGCGGCCAGCTGCTGCTCTCATCGGGGATGAGGAAACCGTTCAGCGTGTTGGCGACGATGTAGTTGTTGTTCCGGGCGATGTCCCGGCTGGCGACCAGCAGTGTCGCACCGTCCCGGGCCGTGATCTTCACGTCGTATCCCGCCGCTGCGAGGGAGTCGTTGAAGGCATTGTCCGAGTGCTGGTCGGCGTCGTCCACGAAGCCCGCAAGGAACCAGAGCGGCATGCCGGACCAGACGTTATCCTGTGCGTCGGTATAATCCACTCCGTGGTTGGCCCCGAACTGGCAGGCGAGCGCCTGTTCGAAGTAGGTCTTGCTCACGGTGTAGTTGATCCCGCCGATCGCGGTGCCGTCCAGCTCGAGGCTCCAGTCGCTCTCGGCCGCGGAGTAGATCTTGATCGTGGAGATCCACTTCGCCGAGAGTCCGGCGCACGACGGATACTGGATGCCGTCCTGGTAGTAGTAGTGCCAGTAGTTGGACGCGAGGGTCTCGTGCATGTCCCACTGGCCGTAGATATGGTCGTCCGGCGTGAAGAAGAGCCGCATCCCGTCCACGTACTCCGGCACATACTTGCCATCGGCATACCAGGCAAGGATCGCGTCTCCCTGGCGGGCCTGCACCGCAGGGTTCGTGTATATGGAGGAGTAGGGGAGAACCGTCTCCCACCCGTCTTTCGCGACAAGGCGGATATCCGTGGCGGATCCCATGCCTCCGGCAAGTTCACAGAGGTCACGGATCCGTGTGCCTTTCACCGCGTTCTCGATCTTGAACCCGCCGGGGTAGGTCTCGTTCGCGTCCCAGATATCGTTCGGGACGAAGTTGATTCCTTCAAACCTGTAGACCGTCGTCCCGTTGCCGATGACCGTGAAGTCCCGCTCCATCGTGGTGATGTTCACAGAGATGTTCGCCACTTCCGTGACACCGTCGGCGGCGTACTTGATGATCCGTACCGCGGGGGACTCCGTCGGGGGCAGGATCGGTTCGATAGAGAGCTCGATTGTCGTTATCTTGGCCACGCTGCTGGAGGGGGGGACATCCGCACCGACCAGCTTGAGCGGCCAGTACTGCACCGGCAGCGGCTGCCCGTTCAGGGTGTTCGCGACGATATAGTCGTTATCGCGTGCGATCTGCGTGCTGTAGAAGGTCTTGTTGAAGCCGTCGCTCGCGATCACCTTCACGGTGTAGTTCGTGGCTGCGAGCGTATCGTTGAAGGCGTTCGGCCCGTGGAAGTTCGCGTCGTCCACATAGCCGGCGAGCGCCCAGAGCGGCACTCCCTGCCAGGTCCCGGCGACGTCGGTATAGGTCGCGTTGTGGATGCAGTCGACCGCCTCCTCGAAGTACTGCTTGCTGATAGGCGTCGTCTGGGCTCCGATCAGGGTGAGCGTCCAGGTATCCATGCTGCTGATGTGCACGCGGATCCGGACGACTGCGGTGGCATTCTCAAGGTTGTCTCCCTTGTCGCCGTAGAAGAACTCCACCCGGTCGTTGTTCTGGAGCTGGTAGCTGCTGATGCCCCCGGCAGTGGAGAAGTCGTCCTTTACGATGCCGTTCACGGCATAGGCCCAGACCTTGTTCGGGGTTACGGATTTATCCAACCGGAATGGCCCGACATCGTCGAGGAGCATTGTTCCCAGGTCTCCCCACTTCTTGTCGGTCGCGTTGTAGGTGAAGCCCGCAATCTTCGAGGCTGCATCGAGCGCCCCGTGCGGCGTGGTGGTGTTGATCTGGTAGGATGCGCCGGAGTTGTAGGCGGTGAAGTCGAAGGTGCCCGGCAGCAGTGTCACGTCGTCGTCGAAGAGGACGGTCTGGTCGCGGATGTGCACGCGGCCCCGGATGACTGCCTGGGCATCGGCAAATGCGCCGCCGTCCTGCCCGTAGTAGAACTCGACCAGGTCGGTGTCGTTCACGCGGAAGACGCTGATGCCTTCGGTGGAGGAGAAGTCGTTCTTCTTAATGCCATTCACCTGGTAGGCCCAGCAGAGCTTGGGCGAGACGGAGTTGTCATAGAGGTAGATGCCCACATTGTCGAGGAGCATCGTTCCCATGGTGGCCCACTTCTTATCGGAGGCGTCGTAGCTGAACCCGGCCTGGCGGGAGGCCTCCTCCAGGACCCCATGCGGCGTCAGCCTGTCGACCTGGTACTCCGTGCTGCTGGTGTAGGCGGTGAACGGGAACGTCCCGGGTGCCAGGTTCACGTCCCCGTCGAAGAGGATGTCAGCCGATGGGCCCGCGGGGATATCCACCGTAGTGATGACTGCCGCCAGGGCAACGGATTTGACCTCGGCGAGGTTGGTCTTGTTGACCGCTCCCTGGACGTAGTAGTACTCTACACGGTCTCCGTCGGCGAGCTGGACTACATTGAGCCCGTCGGGATGGTTCATGTATCCATCCTTATAGGCGTCATTGACGTAGGCGAGCCAGTTCCACTTCAGGCTCTTGTTGTAGAGATACGCCCCCACGTTGTCGAGCATGAGGACCTGGTCGGCGCTCCAGCGGGAATCGGTGACGTCGTACGTGAATCCGGCAGTAGCGGCGGCGGCGTCGAGTGCGCCGAGCGGGGTGGTCCGGTTCACGGTATAGGAAGTGCCGGAGTTGTAGGCCGTGACGTTGAACGTCGCACCCGTGGTGAGGGTGACGGTGCCATTGAAGAGCTCGGTGATGGCCGGGGCCGCGGTCACGGTGATGTAATCGGTCTTGATCTCCTCATCGCTGCCCGCCTCGTTTGTAACCGTGAGGTTCACGGTGTAGGTGCCGGCAGCGTCGTAGGTGTGGACCGGGTGCTGGACGGTCGCGTTGGTGCTGTCGCTGTCGCCGAAGTCCCAGGCCCACGCGGTGATGCCGTCCCCGGTCGAGGCATCGGTGAACTGGACCGTCAACGGGGCGGTGCCGGACTGCACGTCTGACGTGAAGGCAGCCACGAGTGCCAAGGCGGGTTCTTTAAAAGCATAGAGCATACTTTCCCATGTATTCGCATCCATTGCTGCAGCATATAGCGTGCCGTCACTATCTATGGTCAATGCCTGTGTAGTAAAAGCACGGTAAACAAACACTTGCCCGGTTAGAGTATAACTCCACATCTGGGCGCCGTCTGCCGGGTCCAGGGCGTAGAGTGTACCGCTTGTCCAGTCAGCCGAGGCATCCGCTACGTACAGAGTGCCGTCAGCGCCGACCGACATTTCGGTTATGGCGCCTGGCCAGGGCTTCATCCATTGCTGTGATCCATCCGGATTAAGGGCATAGAGCCAGCCGCTCGCAAAATCTGTGTTAGCTCCTGCCAGGTAAATAGCGTCGTTCGGGCCTATTACTGCCCCCGCCACACCCATATCGGACAACGGCATATTCCACTTTTCAGCGCCGGTTGCCGGGTCGATGGCATAGAGGCATCCCTGCGTCCATTCATCATTGATGGATAGCGTAAAGATAGTGCCGTCAGAGCCCAGCGACAGCGTGAGGAATTGTCCGAGGAAATTACCGGTGAAATTCCATTTCTCCGTCCCATTCGGGTTTAATGCCCGCACCACCGGTGTATTGGAACTGCCACTAATGGTCCTGCCGGCAAAGTAGATGGTGCCGTCGTCTGCTATCGCTGCACCCGGAGAGAATCGGCTTGACATATAATAGTGCAGTATCGTTTTTTCCCATTTCAGGGTACCGTCAGGGTTGTAGGCATATATCCCGGAATAATCACCTGCGGCGGTAATGTATATCGTGCCGTCGGGGCCGATGGTCGGCGCAGTGAACTCACTTCCCCGGGGGGTAACCGTCCACTTGACGGAGCCGTCGGCGGGATTAAGCGCCTTTAAACCGCTATAACACGAGATATAAACCGTACCATCGGAACCTATGGTGGCTGAATCTGAGTTAGCTGGGTCATTAAGTGCGGACTTCCACTTCAGACTGCCATCGGCGGGATTAACCGCGTTCAGATAACAATCATCCTCCGAGGTGATGGTGTAAAGCGTGCCGTCAGGCCCTATTACCGGTTCACCGCTACCAAGATTAAAAGTCCATTTGACCTGGGGCGTCGTTGCCGGGCCGTTATACAGGCTCAGCCCGGTGCGCCGGTTATTCTGATAGGCGGTAGGCCAGGCTGTATCGGCCAACCCACCGCCTGCAGCGTTGACGGTGATATAATTGTCCTTTATCTCATCATCATAGCCTCCAGCATTGGTCGCGGTGAGTTTGACGGAGTAAGTCCCGGCCGAGGTGTAGGTGAACGACGGATTCTGTTCCGTAGAGTCCACCGTGCCGTCGTTCTCGAAGTCCCAGGCCCACGCGGTGATGCCGTCGCCGGTCGACGCATCGGTGAACTGGACCGTCAGCGGGGCGGTGCCCGAGGTCACGTCAGCAGCAAAGGCAGCAACGGGGGCAGCAGAGCCATCGGCCGCAAACCTGGCGTCGATAGTATGGGCAGCCGTCACATTCTCGAAGGTATAGCTCGTGACCGCTCCCACCGACTCGCCGTCCACCAGCACGTCGGAGACATGATAGCCGGTATCGGGGGTGATAGCAAAGGTCTGGCTGCCGTCATACGGAGTAGTGATACTCCCCGAGGGTTCGATGATTCCGCCGGTATCGGCACTGGCGGTGATGGTCAGGAAGAGGTCGATACTGGATATCTTCGATACCATCTGACCCCCAGTTAGACCCGAACCCACGAACCGGAGGGGAAACCGATCCTCCGAGAGGTACTCACCATTGATCCTGTTCGCAACGATGCGGCCATCGTTCCGGGCGATGTCGGCACTGCTGAACTGTCTGCTGAACCCATCGGAAGCCATGATCTGGACGCTATATCCAGCGGCAGCAAAGGTATCGTTGAACGAGGCGGGATCGGCGTCATCAACAAGGGCAATAAGTCTCCAGAGGGAAACGCCGCTCCAGAGATTGCTCATTCCATCCGTCCAGCTGACCGGGTGGGCAGCGGCCAGGGCCTCGAACTCGGTGTCGGGCATGGTGTAGGTGGAGGCCCCAACCAGGTCCAGAGTCCAGGGAATGGGAGGCTCAGTCACGGTGATATAGGCGGTTTTCACTTCGTCGTCGCTGCCACCGGCGTTGGTCACGGTCAGCTTCACGGTGTAAGTCCCGGGGGTGTCGTAGACGTGGCTCGGGTTCTGATCGTTCGAATCCACCGTGCCGTCGTTCTCGAAGTCCCAGGCCCAGGAATCGATGGTCCCGGTCGAGGCATCGGTGAACTGGACGGTCAGCGGGGCAGTGCCCGATGTGGTAGTTCCATAGCCCTCGATGTCATCCAGATAGAGGCTGAATAAGGCCGTTCCGCCATAACAATACGAATTGAACCGGAGCGTATGGGTGCCGGTAAAACTGTAGGAAGACAGATCTATGGTCTCGTACCTGTTTATGGTACCAGAGGTCTCGTTATATCGTGCGACAATGGTCCCATCTACCAGTACCTGAAGTTCTCTATCAGTACCAGCGTACTGGCACCTCCAGAATCGGATCTCCTCGACATCTGTCAGGTAAACATCCTGCTCGATCCAGGCATTCCCCCCAACTGGGGTCCGCCAGATCCGAATCCCCGTCGTACCTTTCTTGTAGCTTCCTGTGGTGACGATTTGAACGCCAGGCGTGTCACCATAGGGAACGAGCTCGCTTGCACTCCAGGGATCGAGTGCGCCTGTCTCGAAATTCCCGTTCAGTATACGAACTGATTTTGCCGTAAATGCAGCGACCGGTGCGGGGGTCGACTCGCTGACGCTGATGTAGTCTGCCTTCACCTCGGAGTCGCTGCCACCGGCATTGGTCACCGTCAGGTTCACGGTATAGGTGCCAGCGGTGTCGTAGACGTGGCTCGGGCTCTGCTCGATCGAATCGATGGTACCGTCGTTCTCGAAATCCCAGGCCCAGACCGTTGGGGAACCGGTGGACTGGTCGGTGAACGGGACGGTGAGCGGGGCGGTACCGGATTGTGCATCCGAAGTAAAGGCTGCGGCAGGTGCGGTTGGAACCGGATCGTCGCTGTAGATCAGGATCCGGTTCACGTACTTCACGGAAAGTCCGCCCGAAGAGGGCCAGATCATGCTGTAGTTGTACCAGTCGCTCTGCGGCAGGGTCTCGTGCATGTCCCAGTTCCCGAAGACATGCCAGTGCATGGGGTTCGTGGACGTGTCGGCGAAGAAGAAGAGCCGCATGCCTTCATGGTAATCCGGCGGGTATCCAACGCCCTGACGATCTCCCGTTATCGATTCCTCGCCGTTGTACCAGGCGAGCACCATGGGTCCTTTGCGGGGATCGGTGCCGTATACCGCTTCGTAGGAGAAGTCGCGGTAGAAGTTGTCGGTCGCCTTGATCCGCACCTTTTCGCCGGGCGACATGCCGCCCACTTCCTCGCACAGTTCTTTGACATCGGTGCCCATCACTGCCCCATAGTCCCGCGTATCGACATTCTGCCATTCGCCGGGATCGTAGGGATCGGACTCGTTGAAGGTCGGGCCCTGGAAATAGCGGTGGGTCGACCCGTCACCGTATGCAGTGAAGTTCTGTTCCAGTTCCTGGTAAGTGTACGTCACTTCATCCAGGATAGTTGTGCCGTCAATTGCGTACTTCACCACGTGCACTGACGTGCTGGGTGCCGCCGAAACGGCCCCCACCATCGCAGTGATCAAAACAACTGCAATGAGCATGAAAAACGTGTGCTTTGCCACTTCTTTCATCGTCACACCTCAAATCAGATACATCGATCCGCGGAACCCCCCTCTGAAACCGGCGGATGTTAATCAAATGTAGTTACTGCCGCGAAGATGTATACGAGCTATGGAAACCCCGGAATATTTAAATCAGACGAACGGAGAAAAAATTGTGGATTTCTTGAGATTTCGTCCAATTAAAAACCAAAAAAGATAATATAGATTCTTGCTTTTATGTTTAATTTTGTTCATGGTAAATAAGATTTCTTGTGGCAACTCGACCGTTAATCTATGCTATGAGCGGATGGCGTTAGACGTGTTATCAAACCAGTGATGTTAAAAGACATACATTAACAATTTTCCCTGGACAGGCAGCATGTAAGCCGGCACCGGCTGAATCCACTCCCCGATCCGCGAGAGAGGTGCCTGCTCGGAGAGCTCAAACACCGCTTTCGTATGCGCGGCAGAAGCAAACACCGATCAGGGCACAATGCACGGCTGCAGGGGGGAATGTAGGAGGCCGTTACCCTTCTATCGGATTCCGCAGGAATAGCCGGAACAGGCAGATATCGCCTCCGTGCTCCGGGTCGAGAACAACGGCGATGTACCACCCCTCCCCGACCCCGACGGCGCATGAACTGACGGCTGCCAGCATCTCTGCGTCTTCGCCCAGGGATCTCAGCACTTCGGACTCCTTTAGCTGGAGAAGTAGATGCCGGAGCCGACAAAGATCCCGTCGGCACCGTACTGCATCATCTGGGCGGCGTGGGAGGGCGCGGCGATCCCGCCGTCGGAGAAGTTGATCATGAAAAGCCGCTGGAGGCGGGCTCACTCCGCCATCCGCAGCAGGATACCTGAGAGGCCGATAACGATGTCGTGTGGATAACGGGCCTGTTCAATACCTCGCTTCATCTCCTATGCTTGGGCTCTTGGAACGATTCGATACTTGAGAGCAGGGGGGAAAGCTGTACGGCACAGTTATCCCCAGGTTCCACAGACGGGTGAGACCCCCGCCCAGCCGAGGCCGATGACCTCGAAGCCGCTCGCGGTCGGGATCAGGAAGTTGTTGCCGCCGCGGTTGTAGAAGCCGACCTCGGTAGCGCCGTCGTTGTCCCAGTCGCCCACCACGGCCTCGGTGCCGGCCCAGCCGAAGCCGACGATGTCGTTCGTGCCGTCCTCGCGGTGCAGCGCCCAGGTCCCGGCGGTGTTATACACACCCACCTGGTCCCGGCCGTTCCCATCCCAGTCGCCGACGACCGGGGTCACTGCCGACCAACCCAGACCGATAACGTCATACCCGGAAGTCGTCGGGATCAGGAAGTTGTTCCCGGGGCGGTTATAGAGCCCGACCTCGGTAACGCCATCGCCATCCCAGTCGCCCACGATCGGCTCAGTGCCAGACCAGCCGAAGCCGAAGACGTCGTTATTGCCGTCCTCGCGGTGCAGAGCCCAGTTGCCCGTGGCCGGGTCGAAGACGCCGACCTGGTCGCGGCCGTTGCCGTCCCAGTCGCCGACGACCGGGATGACCCCGCTCCAGCCGAGGCCGACGACCTCGAAGCCGCTCGCGGTCGGGATCAGGAAGTTGTTGCCGGGACGGTTGTAGAGGCCGACCTCGGTGTAGCCGTCGCCGTCCCAGTCGCCCACCACGGCCTCGGTGCCGGCCCAGCCGAAGCCGACGATGTCGTTGGAGCCGTCGGCCTGGTGCAGCGCCCAGGTCCCGGCGTTATCGTAGACGCCGACCTGCTCCCCGCCCGCGGCGGGGGGGCTGA
>JAXDAH010000096.1:0-8302 GCA_034679905.1 Methanomicrobiales archaeon
TACCTGGTGCTGCTGATCGTCAACGCGATCCTCACCGCGGTCGTGGCGTACCTGGGCTTCGGGGCGGCAGCCGGCAATCCGCCCGGGGTAGGCGGATTCATCGCGGGCCTGATCGGGGCGTTCATCTTCGGCCTGATCGCCCTGATACTCTGGGCCGTCTTCCTGCACATCGGCGCGAAGCTCCTGGGCGGACGCGGCGACTTCGCGGACTCCTTCAAGTCCGCCGTGTACTCGCAGACGCCGAACCTGCTCCTGGGCTGGATCCCGATCATCGGCATCGTCTTCCTGCTCTGGTCGATCGGGCTGCTCTTCCTCGGCGTGCGCGAGCTCCACGAGATGGAGACGATACGGGCCGTGATCGCGGTCGTGATCGCCGTGGTGCTCTTCATCGTCGTGATCGTGATCATCGCGGCGATCCTCGCGGTTATCGGGATCGCGCTTCTGGGAGGTTTGGCCGGCCTCGAAGAACTGCCCGGCTTCGTCCCGCCGGACCTCTAGATCCATCTCTGTACAAACAGGGAGCCCCGTGCCCGGGTGAACGCGGGGCGTCCCCGAAACACCAGGCACTGCAATTGGAGTAAATGCTCGGCAGTGCCTGTACCAGAGGGGTTGTATTCGACAGGTACATCTGCAGGATCTCCCCTGTACCCGTCACGCACAAGACAGCAGGATGCAGGGCATAAGGGTGTGATGGCCGATACGGGGCGGGAGATCCCGTCCGAACAAGCCAGCGTAGACTCGAGCATGCCAAAAGAGCCTCGGGATGGAGATGGATCGCTTTTTTTCGCGCATACCTCCCATCCGGGCCATCCGAGAAACGAAAATTACATAATCAATCATGCACGATTATGCCGGGAGGGATTGCGAGTCATCCTTGTACATCCGAAGGAGCGAGGGACTACCGGCAAAATTAATCGCAGTTGCCAGCAGTTCCTCGATCGTGTAAAAACTATGGGGGTACATACATTTGAAGGAATTACGCATACACGGCAGGGGCGGCCAGGGTTCGGTCACCGCTGCCGAATTGATCGCCGTTGCCGCCTTCCACGACGGCATGTACGCACAGGCGTTCCCCGCGTTCGGCGTGGAGCGTAGAGGTGCCCCGGTGCAGGCATTCGTTCGGTTTTCCAGCGAGAAGATCCGCCTCCGGAGCCAGATTTACGAGCCGGACTACATCATTGTGCAGGACCCCACCCTGATCGCGGACGTGAACGTCTTCCAGGGGATGCAGGCGGGGGGAATCGCCATCGTCAACACCGAAAAAGAGCAGGACGCAATTCGGGTGCCGCCGGGGGTAAAACTGGTGCGGGTCGATGCCACCCAGATCGCCCTCGACGTCCTGGGCGTGCCCATCACGAATACCGCCCTGATGGGGGCATTTGCCGCTGCCTCCGGCATGATCCGGTTCCAGGCGCTCGCCGATGCCATCCGGCACCGCTTCGGTAAGGATCTGGCCGAGAAGAACATCCAGGCAGCCCGGCGAGCCTACGAGATGGTGGGAGGTGCGTCCTGATGCCGCTCGAGGTGGGATGCGTCACGCGACCGGGAAGGGGCCGGGAGAACATCACCGGCTCCTGGCGGGTCTTCCGTCCGGTCGTGGATACGGAGAAATGCACTCGCTGCGGGCTCTGCCAGCTGATCTGCCCGGAGTCCGCCGTCGAGAAGAAGGGTGAAGAGTTCGTCGTCGACCTGGATTACTGCAAGGGCTGCGGGCTCTGCGCCGCCGAGTGTCCGGGCGAAGCGGTCGAGATGGTGCGGGAGGAGAAGTAGATGTTGCAGATCATGGAGGGATCGATCGCGGTGGCGACGGCGGTGAAGCTCTGCCGCCCGCAGGTGGTCTCGGCGTACCCGATCACGCCCCAGACGCACATCGTCGAAGCGCTGGCAGACATGGTCGCCAACTGCGATCTGGACGCAGAGTACATGACCGTCGAGAGCGAGTTCTCCGCCCTCTCCGCCTGCCTCGGCGCCAGCGCTGCGGGCTCCCGGGTCTACTCGGCGACCACGTCGCAGGGCCTCGCACTGATGTTCGAGGTCTGCTTCAACGTCGCCGGCATGCGGCTTCCCATCATCATGAGCATCGCCAACCGCTCGCTTTCGGCGCCCCTGAGCATCTGGAACGACCACCAGGACTCCATCTCCCTGCGGGACTCGGGCTGGATGCAGCTCTACGCCGAGGACAACCAGGAGTCGGCCGATCTCCACTACATCGCCTACAAAGCGGCGGAAAACCACAGCATCCTGCTACCGGCGATGGTCTGCTTCGACGGGTTCATCCTCTCCCACACCTACGAACCCGTGGATATGCCCGCCCAGGAGGAGGTGGATGCCTATCTGCCGCCGTTTGAGCCCTACCACCGCTTGGATGCCAAAGATCCCCTGAGCTTCGGGATGTATACGACGCCGGACTACTACACGGAGTTCCGCTACGAGGTCGACCAGGCGTTGAAGAGAGCGCAGGGCGTCCTGTACCAGGTTGGAAAGGAGTTCGGCGAGCAGTTCGGGCGGGACTACAGTGCTCCCGTCGAGGGCTACCGTCTGGAGGATGCGGATATGGCCATGGTGGCGATGGGATCGATCTGCGGCACGATCAAGGACAGCATCGACGAGATGCGAAAGGACGGGAAGAAGGTGGGGCTCCTGAAGATCCGCAGCTTCCGCCCGTTCCCGCGGGAAGCGATTGCCGAAGCCCTCCGGGATGTCTCGAGCGTCGCCGTGCTCGACAAGAACGTATCGCTCGGGACCGGCAGCGGCGCCGTCGCCTACGAGGTGCGGGATGCTCTCTACGGCTCCGATATCGCAGTGCAGGGCTATATCGCCGGTCTCGGAGGCCGCGACATCCGCAAGAAGGATATTGCCAATATCTACGGACACCTGGAGAGAGGCGAGGGAAATATGTTCTACGGACTCCGGCAGGAGGTGCTCTAGATGGCGATCGACAGGAGCCTCGAGCTCTTCGAGTGCGGTCACCGTGCCTGTCCGGGCTGCGGGCCGGCATTGATGGCTCGGCTGGTCTTGAAGGCGGCCGGAGAGAATTCGATCATCGTCGCCCCCACGGGCTGCCTGGAGGTCTTCTCCACGCCCTACCCGGAGACGGCGTGGAAGGTCCCCTGGATCCACTCCCTCTTCGAGAACGCGGCGGCCGTCGCCTCGGGGATCGAGGCGTCGTTGAAGAAGCAGGGGCGGGACGAGAAGGTGGTGGTGATCGGCGGGGACGGCGCCACCATCGATATCGGGATGCTCTGCATCAGCGGCGCGTTCGAACGGGGGCACGACTTCACCTACATCTGCTACGACAACGAGGCCTACATGAACACCGGCATCCAGCGCTCGGGTGCCACGCCGCTGGATGCGAGCACCACCACCAGCCCCGCGGGGAAGTGCTCTCTCGGGAACCGCCGCCCCAAGAAGGACATGCCCCTGATCATGGCGGCCCACGGGGCACCCTACGTGGCGACCACCTCGGTCGCCTACCCGACCGATCTCATGGCCAAGGTGGACAGGGCCATCAACACGCCGGGACCGGCGTACGTGCAGATCCATGCGCCCTGCTGCACCGGCTGGGGGTTTGAAGGCTCCCAAACGATCGCGATCGGCAAGCTGGCGGTCGAGACCGCCCTCTGGGTGATGTACGAGATGGTGGACGGCGAGGTCACCAGGGCCAAGAAGGTGGTGCGAAAGCCCGTCGAGGAGTATCTAAAAGAGCAGAAACGGTTCCGGCACCTCTTCAAGCCCCAGCGGCGGGACGAGGAGATCGCGAAAATCCAGGCGATCGCCGACCGCAACGCCGAGAAGTACGGCATCGACATCAAGCCAAAAAAATAGAGGCGGCAAAGTAGAGGCCAAAGAGCATCATGGCGATGCCGCTGGCCTTCACCACTTTTGCGTAGTGAATCCCGAGGAGCCCCACGCTGCGGGCGACGATGAGGGAGAGCGCGATATACCAGATGAGATCCGCGCCGATATGGCCGATGTAGAACGGAATCGGCTCCGGGTTGAGGGCGAGGAATCCCGCCCCGAACGTGAGCCACCAGACCCACCAGTAGGGGTTCGAGAGCGTGGCGGTCACCCCGAAGACGAACGGGCGGTGTCCCTGGGGGGACGAGCCACGGACCTCGCCCGTGCTCCGGAACTGCTGGATCCCGAAGACGACGAGCACGGCAGAACCGGCGAGCGCAATCCACTCCAAGAAGGGGACCGCCTGCACACCGAACGCGATCGCCGCCACCACCAGCACCTCCAGGATCCCGTGGCCCAGCACCAGGAGGGAGGCCGCATAGAGCGGTCGCTCGTGCGCTGTGCCGATCACGTAGGCCATCATCGGACCGGGGGCGACGGCCCCGCTGAATCCAATGACGAGCGATGCGAACAGTACATCAAGCACGGCGCCCGCCCCTCCGCGTGAGCAGGTAGGGCACCAGGAAGATGATGAGCGCGCTCACCCAGATGGTCCCGAAACCGATCAGGAGCAGTTCGCGGGGGCGGTCATAGAACCGCACCTCAAAAGACTGCGTCGTGTTCCAGAGGATCCGTAGGGATCCGTTCTGCTCCTCCACCGCTCCGCCGCCGCTGACGACGCCCAGAAACGGATTCCGCACGTCGAAGGTGTCCGGCAGGATCACCTGCACGCGGTACGGCTCCTCGAACGTGCCCTGGATGTGGTTGTCCCGGATCGGGGCGGTGTAGGAGATGGTGTAGTTCCCCGGCGGGAACGCGATCGTGGAGGCCCGCGGGGTGGTGAAGGGGCAGGGGTCGCAGGTCGCGTTGGAGAGGGTGATGTTCGAGACCTGCTGGGGTATCCGCTCGCCCAGGAGCCCGGGCACCACGAAGGCGAACTCGGAACGGTCCGATACCTCCACGATCGCGTTATAGGCGGTCCCGTTCTCCAGCACGTAGTAATCCGCGGAGAGAGCTCCAGCCCCCCCGATCAGGACTATAAGCCCAATACAGAGAGCAAGGAGCGCTGGTCCGCATCGATCTCTAGGGGGGGCTCGCATTGCCTGATCACAGTCTCCGGGTCCTTTAAGAGGTGGCCGGTCACCACGCAGACCACCCGTTCGTCCCTGTCGATCACACCCATCTCCACCAGTCTCCGCACGCCGGCCACCGACGCCGCGGAGGCGGGCTCTACGCCGATGCCCTCCTTCGCGGCCAGATCCCGCTGCATGCGCAGGATCTCCGCATCGCTCACTGCGGCAGCGGTGCCGCCCGTGGTCCGGATGGCGGCGAGCGCCTTCTCGGCGTTCACCGGCGCCCCGATGCGGATGGCGGTTGCCACGGTCTCGGGGTGCGGTTCGGCGATCACGGCAGGGTAGTTCCTCTCGATCGCGTCCACCACCGGGCGCGAGCCCTCCGCCTGGATGCCGGTCATCCGGGGGAGGCGATCGATCCAGCCAAGTTCCCGGTACTCCAGAAGGCCCTTGTGGATGGCGGAGATGTTGCCGGCGTTGCCCACGGGGAGGACGATCCGGTCCGGAACGCCCCCCAGCTGATCGATCACCTCGAAGCCTATCGTCTTCTGCCCCTCCAGGCGGAAGGGGTTGATGGAGTTCAGCAGGTAGAGGCCGTGGGAGAGGCAGAGCTCGTGCACCATCTCGAGCGCCCGATCGAAGTTGCCGCGGATGGTGATCGCCTTCGCCCCGTGGATCAGCGCCTGGGCCACCTTGCCGAGGGCGACCTTCCCGCTCGGCAGGAGGACGACTGCAGGGATCCCTGCCTTCGCCGCGTAGACCGCCAGGCTCGCGGATGTGTTGCCCGTGCTCGCGCATGCGACCATCTTCTTGCCCAGCTGCAGCGCCATGCTCACTCCGACGGTCATGCCGCGGTCCTTGAACGACCCGGAGGGGTTCATGCCCTCGTGCTTGGCGTAGAGGTGGGACAGCCCCATCTCCTCGCCCAGGCGCTGTAAGGGGTAGAGGGGGGTTCCGCCCTCCTGTAGGGTCACCGGTTCGATCCGCACCGGCAGGAGGTCGCGGTATCGCCATACGGAGAGAGGAGTCCGCTGCATGCGGGCCCGGTCCGGCGACAGGGCATCCAGATCGTACTCCACCGCCAGGAGGTGCCCGCAATGGCTGCAGGTATACACGACCTCATCCGGCGGAAAGGATGCTCTGCAGTGGACGCAGACGAGACGGTACATGTATAGGAATGGGCTGCCGGGGTTTATAGATGTGAGGCGGATCGCTTCAGGTGCCGCGGTGCACGCCCGCCGCGATGAGAAAGACGGACCAGAGCACGATGAGAGTTGCCATTCCCGTCAGCGGATTCTGCAAAAAGAGCGGCAGATCCGGACCTGCCAGCAGGAACGCCGCCACCAGCGCGAGGGCGATCCCGAACAGGGGCGGGCGGAGGTCCCCGCTCCGGGTGCGGATCCGCCCCTTCAACCGGGTGATGCGGAACGGAAACCACCAGGCAACCCCCATCGGCGTGCAGGAGTCCTCCAGGAGGTGCAGGATGCATCCGCCGAAGAATCCCGCGCCGAACAGGATCAGAACGCTGTCGCCGGGGGACCCGAGAGCCAAGAGGATCAGGCGGATGTAGAGGGAGAGCAGCAGGCTCGCGAGGGCGACGCCGATGGCGGAGTGCAGCAGCCCGCGGTGGCGGGGGCGCACCAGGCTTCCGAAGATGAAGCGGAAGATCCAGCTCAGGGGATAGTAGATGAGGTAGCGGATGGTGTAGCCGAACAGGGGCAGAAGAGGCCCCAGCCGCCCTCTTCTGACGTGAAAGATGGATGCACTCTCGGCGTCGGCGTCCGGGGCCAGGGAACCGATCAAGATGCCGGAGAGCACCGCACCCAGGGCGGACAGCGGCAGGATGCCGATCGCCGGGGCGAGCAGGACCGCGGCGGTACAGAGGCTTAAAAAGACGTGGTGCCCTCCCTTCATCGGCCTCCCCGCTGCCGTTCCTGCCTCAGCCGGAGATAGAGCTCTTCGCGCCGGTCCCGCTCCACGGGCATCTTTCGGCGGGTGCGGGCGATCGCTTCAGGATCCACGTAAAAGTCCAGCAGCGCCTCATCCGCGCCTCCCCGCACGAGGACCGTACCAATCGGATCCGCCGCAACGGAGACGCCGCAGTACCGATCGATCGGCGTCTCGCCAGTGCAGTTGATGCCGGCCGCATACACCTGGTTCTCCAGCGCCCGCACGCGAAGCAGGAGCTCCCACGCCGCGATCCGGCTGCAGGGCCAGGCAGCTGGCACCAGCATGCACTCCGCCCCCGCCTCCGCGTAGAGCCAGAAGAGCTCGGGGAAGCGGAGGTCGTAGCAGATGGCGACGCCGAACCGTACGTCCCCGACCGTGAAGAGCAGCAGGCGCTCTCCCGCTGCATAGTGCTCCTGCTCCCTGCCGGGAGAGAAGAGGTGGATCTTGGCGTAGGTCCCGAGCAGAGCGCCGTCCGCGTCGATGGCGACAGCCGTGTTCCGCGGCAGGGGCTGGCCCGCCTCTGGAAACGATCCCAGGATGGCGATGCCATGCTCCCGGGCAGAGCGGCGAAGGGTCGAGACGATCCGCCCGTCGGACCCCTCGGCAAAGTGCGCCGACCGCGGGGACCACCCCGTTGCAAACTGTTCCGGAAACGCGATTAGAGCAGCGCCCCGCTCCACGGCCTGGCGAACCATGCACTCCGCCCGAACGAGCGCCCGCTCGGGATCCTCCCAGGTGCAGGCGAACTGGGCGATGCAGACTTTGACGCTCATGAACGGGGCAGGGTGGTCTTCTGGCGGACGTCCCGCACGATGATCAGAGCCGCACAGAGCACCAGGAGCGCCATGAGCGTGACCAGGAGGTACGGGGCGTAGGGTATAGAGACGCCGTAGATCAGGAGAGCGACAATAGTTCCGCCCAGAACGAGCGACAGACCCATCAGGATGATTCCCAGCGTTGGTGTATCCATGGAGGCCTCCAGAGGGGACCGGGAACGGTCACGGCGATGCCCGATCCGGTTCTCCTGCTAATAGGTATGCGCCCCAGCTATAAGAGAGGAGCAGATCTTCCGCTCTGCCTGTCCCGTGCGGGCGATCGGGATGTACCCGATCCCCCGGAAGCCGTGACACGCCGACCCGCAGGGAACCTCGATCCTCTCTCCATGCCCTCGCCACGGCTCCTATGCCACGGCAGGCACAGGGGGCATTCCGTCGTCTCGCGGCCAGACGATCCGCCATCGCTCGAATCCATGAGAACCTCGGGATACCGGGCGGCGGGGAGCGATCCGTGTCACGCACGAGATGCCCCGATGGCAGCTGAACTCCGATCCTCGGCCCCTCCAAACCCTATCGCTGCTTCAGGGGGCGGCGCCCCCCTCCCCC
>JAXDAH010000097.1:0-24358 GCA_034679905.1 Methanomicrobiales archaeon
ATATCTCTCCACCATGGATGCCGCTGCCGATGCCACGTTCGTTCACGGCACCCTCGCTCTTGCACCCCAGCACAATGATCAGACCTCCTGCCATGTATTCGCCCAGGAATGCGCGGGCAGTACCTCCGACGACCAGGATGGGGCGTTTCTCCAGGTACTGCTTCATATGGATCCCCCCACGATAGCCGATGCTCTCGCGGACATAGAGCCTACCGCCACGCATGCTGTGGGCGACCGCGTCCCCGGCACTGCCGTGAATGACGATCGCCCCGCCATCCATGGTGTTGCCGGGTGCGTGTTCGGCATTGCCGTGCACGATCAGAGTCGGTCCGCTCATGAACATGCCGAGATCTCCTCCCGGGACGCCATTCAGGGTGATGGAGACCCCGTTGCCTTTCAGTCCATCCGCAATGAACCGCTGGCCGAGGACATGGTCGACCAGAATCGCGTCGGCACCATCCGCCACCGCAGCCCGGAGGCGGCGGTTGAGCTCGGTGTAACTCATCCCTCTCGCGTCTATCTGCACTCGCATGCTACGCCCCCACGGATTTGACATCCAGCACCTTAAGGATCCCTTCGTCCAGAAGATAGCCCCTGAGCCGATCCCGGTTGCCCCGCAGACTCTCGATGCTGTTGATGCCGGCCGCGCCCATCAGCTCGGAGAGTTCCAGGGTCCAGGCATGGATCAGGTTCTCCACATGGACGGACTGCTCCTCCGGATCCAGCCGCTGTACCAGGTCCTCCCGCTGGGTAGCGATACCCCAGGGACAGAGCCCGCGGTAGCAGTTCCCGCAGACGCGGCAGCCCATGGCGACGAGCGCCGCCGTTCCGATGTACACCGCATCCGCACCGAGCGCTATCACCTTCGCGACATCCGCGCTCTCCCGTATGCCACCGCTGGCAATCAGGGAGACTTCGTTGCGGATGCCCTGATCCCGCAGCTTCTGGTCGACGCTGGCGATCGCCGCCTCGATCGGGATTCCGACGTGGTCGCGGAAGACCCGCGGCGCAGCACCGGTCCCGCCCCGGAAACCGTCAATTACTACAGCATCGGCAGCTGAACGCGCTATACCCGCTGCGATCGCAGCGGCGTTATGGACGGCGGCAATCTTGACAAAGACCGGCTTTTTCCATTCTGTCGCCTCCTTCAAGCTTCTTACGAGCTGCTTTAAGTCCTCGATGCTGTAGATGTCATGGTGCGGTGCCGGGCTGATCGCATCGCTATGGAGCGGAATCATCCGGGTGCAGGAGACATCCTCGCATACTTTCTCGCCGGGGAGGTGTCCCCCGATACCGGGCTTCGCGCCCTGGCCGATCTTGATCTCCATTGCGGCTCCACGCTCAAGGTAATCGATGTCAACACCGAAACGGCCGCTGGCCACCTGGACGATCATATGATCCTGGTAGGGATAGAGAGCCCTGTGCAGCCCGCCCTCCCCGGTCCCCATGAACGTGCCGGATCGAGTCGCCGCTTTTGCCATCGCCAGCTGCGCGTTCAGGCTGATCGCGCCATAGCTCATGTGAGCGATCAGGATCGGCGTCTCCAGCTGCAGATTGGGAGATAGCTGCGTGAGGAGTTCAACATCCCCGTCTCCGGTCCGTAGTTCGAGTCGGGAGGGCTTCTTGCCAAGATACGTGCGCAGCTCCATGGGCTCCCGGAGGGGATCGATGCTTGGATTCGTCACCTGGCAGGCATCCAGCACCAGGCGGTCGAAGATTACTGGATACGGGAGAGCATTCCCCATCCCGGATAGTATGATCTTTCCGGCGCGAGCCTGATTGTAAATCGCCTCCCGTGCCTCGCGAGTCCAGAGAGGGTGGCTGCGATAGTCAATAGGACGTTCGTTGAGGTCGATTGCGTCGCGGGGGCAGAGGGCAATGCATCGGTGGCAGGCAGTACACTTGCGGGAATCGATATGGATGCTATCCCCATCTCTCCTGAATACCCCATAAGAACAGTTCTCGATGCAACGCTCGCAGAGCATGCACCGATGCCGATCTATCCTGATCCGATAGCGACCAGGCAGGCTCCCGAGGGTCATTTCACGATCCTCCCGACAACCGGCGCGCCTGCCCTCGGCATGAAGATGCTGTCCACTTCAGGCTCCATGGCACGGATGGCCGCCTCCTCGCTGCTGATAAACAGACGATCCCCGCATTCGCCGGCAACCAGCGGCCGGAGCTTGATGCGATCCGTGAATCCAACGATACTGTCGGGATTTGCCACAACAATGGCAAAGGGTCCGTTCATCATCGCCGAACCGTAGGTCAGCCGGAGCGCGGTGAAGAGATGCTGCTCTTTTTGAGGCATCCGTTCGATGTCGTCCCAGAAGGGAGGCGCCAGCGCACGAACCGCCATCTCCTCGGACAGGTTGTGCTTGCGAACGAGAAGATCGATCACATAGGCGACTACCTCTGTGTCCGTGAACATGGTGCATTTATACCCGTAGCTCTCGATATAGCGGCGGTTGGTGCCATAAGATGTGATCTCCCCGTTATGCACCACGCTCCATCCCAGCAGGTTGAAGGGGTGCGCGCCGCCCCACCACCCCGGGGTGTTGGTGGGATAGCGGTTGTGCCCCAGCCAGATATAGCCCTCGTAATCTTCGATCCGATAGAAGTTCGCGACATCCTCCGGCCACCCTGATGCCTTGAACACACCGATGTTCTTCCCGGATGAGAAGATGAGGCAGCCTTTACGCTGGCTGTTCACCCGCATCACGATCTGGGTCACGATGTCGTCCTCCGGAGATGCGGACCAGGTCGCCAGCCTCTTATCTGGTTTGAAGAAATATCGCCAGGGCGTGTGAAACTTGCGGAGATTGGGCTGCTCGTACGTGGGGATCTCCTCGTCGTGGATGATCCTTCCCCACTGCTCAAGCAGATCTTCAAGGGCATTTTTCGTCTCGTGGATATTGTCAAAGAAGACATGAAGCGCATAGTAGTCTTTGAACTCGGGATAGACACCGTACGCTGCATACCCCGCCCCCTCACCACTCCCGCGCTCGTTCATCATCGAGAGTGCACGCGTGATGTGCGTTCCATTCATAACCTGCTGAGAGCGGTCAATAACACCGATAATGCCACACATTACAATCACGTATACAGAACATCGGTTGCTTACTATGCCTAGGACACACGGGTTCGTGATCCTACGGCATGAGCCCGCATAGTACTTCCATGGTTCTATTTATTAATATTTCCTTGCTCGACCACCAGTTCCTTGCGTATTACGGGGGCAGAGCTTTCTAGTCACCCGCAGACGGGGATGAACCCGTTCTCCCTCATCAGTGTTATCTTGCCTGACCTTGAAATCCGAAATATTTTAGAAATTTATAAATATAGTTGGGTAGAAGCTAATTGCCATGAGTAGAGATGTTATTGGCGAGGTGCTATCCCGGATCGAGGCCGATCTGGTCAAGTTTATCCGGCTCCAGTTTACGGACATCGTTGGGATTCCCAAAAATGTGGCGATTCCTGTTGAACAGGCGGAGAAGGCCCTGACCGATGGCATATGGTTTGACGGCTCATCCATTGAAGGTTTTGCCCGGATAGAAGAGTCCGATATGCTCCTCAAGCCGGATCCGATCACGTACACCATCCTGCCGTGGAGGCCGGCAGATGCGCGTGTGGCACGCATCATCTGCGACGTGTACACCTACGGCAACAAGCCCTTCGAGGGGGACCCACGCTACATCCTCAGGAAGGCGCTCGCCGAGGCTGATGAGATGGGCTTCAGCTCGTTCAACACCGGCCCGGAGCTCGAGTTCTTCCTCTTCAAGATGCTGGACGGCAAACCCACAGTCCAGTTCCAGGACGCGGGCGGGTACTTTGACCTGGCACCGAGCGATGCAGCCGAGGACGTACGGCGCGACATCGTGATGGGGCTGACACAGATGGGGTTCGAGATCGAGGCCTCCCACCACGAAGTCGCAGAGAGCCAGCATGAGATCGACTTCAAGTACTCCGATGCGCTCGATACGGCGGACAAGGTGATTACTCTCAAGTTCGCCACAAAGACGCTGGCTCTCAAGAGAGGTCTGCACGCAACCTTCATGGCTAAACCCATCGGCGGCATCGCTGGAAGCGGTATGCACACCCACGGGTCGCTTTCGAAGGAGGGGAAAAATGCGTTCTACGACCCGAACGGCGATCGGGAGCTCTCGGATACGGCACGTTACTATATTGGGGGGCTCTTGAAGCACGCAAAGGCGATAACCCGCGTGGCAAATCCCACGATAAACTCCTACAAACGCCTGGTGCCCGGCTACGAGGCCCCCGTGTACATCTCCTGGAGCGCCTCGAACCGCTCCGCGCTGGTACGGGTCCCCGCAGCCCGGGGCAACAGCACCCGGGCTGAGTTCCGGAGCCCGGATCCGATGTGCAACCCCTCCCTCACCTTCGCCTGCATGCTCGCCGCAGGCCTGGATGGCATCAGGAACAAGGTGGACCCCGGAGAGAGCATCGATGTAAACATCTACCACCTCTCGGAGAAGGAGCGGAAGAAGCGAGGCATCGAGATGCTGCCGGGCACGCTCAAGGAGGCGAACGGATTCCTCATGAAGGATAAGGTTCTGTGCGAAAAGCTGGGCATGCACGTCTGCGAGAACCTCAACCGCATCTGCGAGCTCGAGACAGACGCATACCGTCTAGCCGTCCACCCCTGGGAACTGGAGCGGTACCTCGCCATGTATTAAATTTTTTTAATTCAAGGAAAATAGAAATATATAAAAATATAGGATAACAACTTCCTTCCATAGGATGTATTCTCGGTAAGAAAAGGGGGATAGTAGAATGGCACTGGATACGGGAACAACCGCCTGGCTACTGATGTCAACGGCTCTGGTGATGCTGATGACGCCAGGCGTGGGCTTCTTCTACGGCGGGCTGGTGCGGAGGAAGAACTTCATCTCCATGGTTGCCCTCTCATTCCTGGCCTTTGCGCTGGTGAGCGTCCAGTGGATCCTTGTCGGATACACGCTCGCGTTCGGGACGGATGTCGGAGGCATCATCGGCAACCTCGAGTTCCTGGGACTGAATGGTATGGGGCAGGAAGTCGGAGACGCGGGATATCCCCCGATGCTCTTCATGGTATTCCAGCTGGTCTTTGCGGCGATCGCCATGGCAATCGTCACCTCGGGGATGGCAGAGCGCGTCAAGCTCTCGTCCTTTGTCGTCTTCGCGCTCCTCTGGACGACGCTCGTCTACGATCCCCTGGCGCACTGGGCATGGGGCGGCGGCTGGGCGATGGCGTTGGGCTCGCTGGACTTCGCCGGAGGAACCGTGGTTCACATCAGTTCCGGTTTTGCAGCCCTCGCCGTGGCTCTTATCATCGGGAAGCGGGCCGGCTTCGGGGAGTACCCCATGGAGCCGCACAACATCCCGATGACCCTCCTGGGGACGGCGCTGCTCTGGTTTGGCTGGTTCGGTTTCAACGCGGGGAGCGCTCTCGCGGCAAACGGACTTGCGGTGAATGCCTTTGTGGTAACCAACACATCTGCAGCCGCCGGGGCGCTTGCCTGGCTGTTCGCCAGCTGGCTGAAGGGCAGACCTGCATCGCTAGGCATGGTCGGAGGCGCGGTCGCCGGCATGGTCGCGATCACCCCCGCAGCGGGGTATGTGGGACCGCTCACTGCCCTGGCCATCGGCGGAATCGCCGGATTGATCTGCTACAGGGCGATGCTCTTCCGCATCGATCGCAAGCTGGATGAGAGCCTGGATGCCTGGGCCGTCCATGGCGTTGGCGGGCTCTGGGGGGCACTGGCGACCGGCATCTTCGCCGCTGCCGCTATCAACGGTTATTCAGGCCTGATCGAAGGGAATGTGGCCCAGTTCATCGCGAATGCAATCGGTGCCTTTGCCGCCCTCGCCTATGCATTCGTGGTCACGCTCGCCACTGCTAAGTTCGTCGATGTGACGATCGGACTCCGCGTATCCGAAGAGGAGGAGTATGTCGGCCTCGATATCTCCCAGCACGGAGAGAAGGCCTAAAAGGGGACAGCATGAAACTGATAAAAGCGATAATACGGCCGGAACGGCTTGAGTTCGTAAAAAAGGCTCTTGAAGATCTGGGAATTTACGGGATGACCTGCACGGAGGTGATGGGGCGCGGAGAGCAGAAGGGCATCGCCCTCAAGTATCGCCGCAGCACCATGACAATCGAGTTCCTCCCGAAGGTGAACGTCGATATCGTGGTGAAGGATAAAGACGAGGAGACCGTCGTCGCCGCTGTCCGAATCGCGGCGACGACGGGCAGGATCGGCGACGGGCGGATCTTCGTGATTCCGGTCGAACGCTCGATCCGCATCAGAACAGCCGAAGAGATCGCAGACGGATCCACCCCTCTATAGGGCGCCTCCCCCCAATCTCTCCCCCGTCGTCTCTGCCTGCCCGACGCGAGGATATGGCTTGTATACCGACCTGGCAGATCGCCCTTTATGAGTGCACGGTAAGAAGATCGTGCATGCGGATGGAGCGGTCGATAGTATGGTATTCTCCGTAGGCCCGCTTGGGAGGACAATCTCTCCAAGGGGAGCGTTATCGTATTCCCGATACCAGGTTAAACCGATCTCAGACCCTCATGGAAGGCTGGAGCGATCCCGGCTCGGTTACGGAGAACGACCGATCTCCTGCTTAATCGCAGGGGTGAAAAACCGTCAGCGAGGCCGTTGATTACAGCCTGTCTCTTCCCTAACCTTACCCCGAACACATGGGTAGTGTCTGACAGGGTGACCACGGAGATAGCGCCGTATCTCCCTCGCATATCGGATCCTGCGTCCGTCCATCCCCGCATCGCCCCATAAGCGGGCCCGATGCACCGCTGCCCGATCCCTGCAGAGCCCGAAGGTGCCATGCGATGCCCCTATCTCATAGGGAGCCAACTCGGGAACTCCTCAACCGCGGACTGCATCGCCTACCCGGGACCGATCATGCAGACCGGATTTCGGTCGCCATCTCCCCCTATACAGGTATTATTGCGGATACGTCAGCCTTGAGAGAATAATTCGTGCTGCTGGATATGTGGCCGGCTCTCCCCCGCGGCGAAGAGAGGGCCGCCGCGGGCAGGAAGGGAGCCTGGCGATTAATAATCCCGGCGAACGCTGGAGATCGGGACGGCGGCCCTATTCGCGGGCGTAATCTTCCTGCTCCAGCATCAGAGAACCGAATATCAGCTTCTCCAGAACCTGCGCCACATACTTGGCCTTCTGCGCCTGCTCCATATCCTGATACCGATGGATGTCCGCATGGATCTGGAGACGCCAGAGCGCGAATCGAAACCGCTCGGATGCATCCACATCGAGGGTGATCGCCTCTCTGCAGATCTTCTCCAGAAGGAGGGGAAATCGCTCCAGATCCTGCAGCGATCGAACCACATCCTGGTAGATCTCCAGCGGATCCTGGTCCCCCCGTAGGACATCCAGGTAGTCGGCGCTCATTCACCCTCAACAACCTTTATCAGGTTCTCCATCACCTGGTCGACGGCCTTCCAGGTGGGATTTTCCGTTCCCCTCCGTATGATGAAGGGCCTTCCCTCGTCGGCAGCCTTGCGCATCTCCGGATCCACGGGGATGGCGCCGAGGAAAGGCACCCCGAGCTCCTCTGCGGCTCTCTTTCCGCCGCCGCTCCCGAAGAGATCGATCTCCCTGGCACAGTGAGGGCAGACCATACCGCTCATATTCTCTACGATACCGAGAACCCTGAGATCCAGCTTCTGGATGAACTTGACGGCCTTTCGGGCATCCAGGGTCGCCACATCCTGCGGCGTGGTCACGATGACCGCCCCGGTGATATGCGGCGCCAGCTGGATGATCGAGAGCGCCTCGTCCCCCGTCCCCGGGGGAAGATCGACAACCAGGTAATCGAGGTCACCCCAGTCTACATCCTCGAGGAACTGACGGATCGCAGACATCTTCATCGGGCCCCTCCAGATGATCGGCGTCTCCTTCTTCGGCAGCAGGAACTCCATGGAGATCACGCTGAGGTTACCGGTCACGCGTACCGGTTCTATCTTGTCGCCGAGAATTCCCAGCTGCTGTCCCTCCACGCCGAGCATGCTCGGAATGTTGGGGCCGTGAATATCCAGATCCGCGAGCCCGACTTTATGCCCGTGGTTGGCGAGTGCCGTAGCCAGGTTTACAGAGACCGTACTCTTTCCAACGCCTCCTTTCCCGCTCAGAACCAGGATGACGTGCCTGACACTGATCCGGGCCTTCTCCGGCATTCCTGCCTGCACGGCCTGCTTCTGCTCGGGAGGGCATCCCTGGGCATGCGGACAGGATTCGCAGGTTCCCGGGCACTCTTCCGTTCCGGGAGACCGAGTCTGCTCTGCCGCATCTGCTGTATTCTTTTTGCCTGTGTTCGGAGATTTTTTCGCCATTATCATCCTTCCTCTATTCTTGTTATGCCTGATTATATAAATTTGGTTGGACCATCCCGGAATCGGAACCCAATCTATTCTTTTCAAGGTGATCGATATCGCCGATAGGCGCACAACTGCGGGCACCGGCACCTGCCGGTGTCCGATCGTTCCCAAAGCCGATAAGAGCTGCAGCGCGAGCGTGCCGGAGAATCGCCCTGCAGATAATAGAGCGGAATACGGTGAGGATGAAAGATGGGTATCGTTACATGCACTCTGGATGAGCAAGCGGGGCATACTGCACGGCACCATCCTTCTCGAAGGGGTCCCCCGGCTCCTTCCCTGACACGATCGGTCTCCGCCGCGGGTCCGACAAAGGAGCGGCCAATGGCTGCAGAGGGAATCGCCGATTGGGAAACGGAATCTATTCCCTGCATAGATCTCCGGGTGCTCCATTTGTCGTGCATATGCACCGGATCTGCCGGACATTCTGAACATGGCACGGCCTTGAGGACTGACAAGGGCCGTGCTCTCCATCTCTCAACTCAGGGATGCGATGGCCCGAGTGGGAGAAAGCGGGAGAACTGACGTTACGAGCGACCGGACCCTGTCGGGGGCATACAGGGAAGAGCGATATCTCTGGAATCCATCCACTCGGGGGCGAAGGGGTCCTAGAGCCGGATACCATATCCCCGGCTATTCCGTAGTAAAAGTGCCCCCGGTGAGGGCATGCCTCTTCGGATACCGCTCACCCGATTGGCGCTTCTCTGCGGATGCTCTCCTGGTGTACTTCGGAAGGATAATCCTACTCCACGATGAACTCGCCGATCACGGTGTCAGGCTCGGGACCCACCTCAAAGGTGTGCGTTCCCGGTTCCTCGGGGGCAAAGAACGTGAATTCCTCCGTATTTCCTGCGGGGATCATCGTGCTCTGGAACAGGATGTCATCCCGGTTATCGGCCCGGTAGACCACGACGTTGCGCTCGTCGTCGAGATCCTGGTTCTCTAGAGTGAGGCTCACCTGCGAACCGGCCGGGACTGTGATCGTCGTGGGAGTAACGGACTCGTTTGTGATCACCAGACTGACATTCGCCGTCTGTCCGGAGGGCGGCGTCTCATTCGGGGTCACATTCGCCTCCCCGGGCATAAGAACCGCATCGATGATGTGGACGAATCCATTGCTGGCAGGGATGGTTCTCTCGACTGTGGCGTTGTTGACCGTGAGGTTGCCGTCCGCCGTTCCAATCGTGATGTTCTCCCCCTGGAGCGTCTGCAGCGTGGTGAGATTCGTCAGATCCATCTCACTGTAGTTCCCCGCGACAACGTGGTAGAGCAGGATCCCGGTCATGTTCTGTTCCTGCGTCATGTTCTGTTGTTGCGTCACATTCTGCTGTTGCGTCATGTTCTGCTGTTGCGTGAGGTTTCCGGTCTGGTTCTGTGTCTGGGTAACGTTCTGCATCTGCGTGACGTTCTGCTGACCGGTCACATTTCGCGAGGCGTTCTGGAGCAGTGCATCCCGCGTCTCCGCTGGAAGGCTATCGAAAGCGGCATCCGTCGGAGCAAAGACCGTGAAGGGGCCCGACCCCTGGAGCGTCTCGAAGAGCGGGGTTCCCTCTAGCGCCGTGTTCAGCGTGGAGAGATCCTCGGTGACGTTGACGATCTCCACGATGTTCTGCTGCGGTGTCACATTCCCGTTGGTCAGGTTCATCCCTGCGGCCGTCTCGTTGGGGGTAATGTTCCCCATACCCTCCTGGGCCCCCGCTATTACAAGCAGGGCGAAGACGATCACTACCACCAGGGACGCCAGGGTACGATGATGTCTCTTCATACGGCAGGCAAAGATCACCATCTCGGTTAAATGCTTTTCGGAGGGATCGAGAGCATATATGCGTGTTGAGTATATATCCAGGGTTCCCAGATGCACCGGGGGAGTGTGCGGTAGCCTGCGGGGAGACGGACACCCGATGCGAATCAGGGCAGAAAAATCCGCCGTGCAGCCCCCTCCATGGCGCTTTCCCTAAACGCCTTCCCCCTCGACGATGAACTCACCGTACATCCGATCGGGGTACATATCGCATTGAAAGTAGTACGTGCCCGGCTCCCGCGGCGCTGTGAATGTATAGCTGGCGCTCCCCGGGCCGGCGACGAGCTCGCCTCTGAAGATCGTGTCCACCCGATCGGACGATCGGTAGACGGCGAGATTGTGGGAGATCCCCTCGTCCAGGTTCTGAAATCGAACGGTCACTTCTGCAGCGGCAGGAACTGTTATGCTATCTGTATCAAAGGCCAGATTGCGGGCGGTCAGGCATACAATATCCACGATCATCCCTCCTGGGGCATACCAGCACAAATCCAGATCTACTCTAATAATGTTTTGCTCCGGCGGCATCCTCACGCCTGGAACCGTAGCCGCTTGCAGGATCGAGCAGGAGACATGTACTGAGGGCTATGCGATGACCCTTCTGCAACCGCAGGTGCGGTAGCGATAGCGGATTCTTCCTCCCTGTTTCAAGGTTATTGCAGTGCAGACTGGAGATCCCGCTGCTGCCGGTTCGGAGCTTCAGCGAGACGTCTCTGCTCGCATGAAATCCACCTGGTCCATGCAATCCAGATCGCGGGAGTACGGCTTGATATCCAGGAGAGGTGTGCCGTCGATCGCATCCAGCCACTGCACACGGAGGCGGTTCTTCTCGATGTTCAGCAGTCTCACTATGGACACCGCGATGGGATTCGGTCGGTCGGGCGATCGGGTTGCAAAGACACCGTGCTCTGCCGACTTGTGCGGAGGCACAACGCGCAGCGCATCCCGTTCGGCGAGATGAAACCATGTCAGGACGATCAGGTACCGGTTCTTCTCGAGAAGATGGAGTCCTTCGGCGTACACGGGATAGATCTCCAGCTCGGAGACCGCTTCGCCCAACCGCCCCTGACGCGGTGCATCCGTGCGAGTTCGGTAGGGGGAATGGACAACCCCTATCGGTTTTAGCATCAAGTGGTACGCACCCCGCTCTGTCGCCCTCCTCGGCGCTCGTCCAGACACTGGTTGCAGAGCGCATCCGCCCGCTGAATGTAGGGCTCCGTTCGGGGCGCGTGCTGGAAGCGCACCCGTTCGAATCGACGGGAGAGCGAGTATACCTGCGCACACAGGTCAGCCAGGTGTTCCTTTCGAATGCGGTACTCTCCCGTGATCTGGCGGATCACGAGTTCGCTGTCGGAGCAGACCATGATGCGTTCAACCTCCTGCCGGATCGCCTCTGAGAGCCCATGGATGATTGCCTGGTACTCCGCCACGTTGTTCGTCGTTACGCCGACATATCCATGCCCTTCAAACAGGACTGCTCCTCCCTGAACGAAAACGAATGCATAGCATGCCGGCCCCGGGTTGCCCCTGGAGGCCCCATCGGTATACAACCACAGATCCCCTTCGGCGCGCATCACATCCTCCCCACGGCTGAGAATCGGTAAACGAGCATGGTGTGCTGCCCGATGCCCCGCACCCTGACAGCAGGCGGACGACATCAGTCCATCCATATGCGCTGAAAATATACATATACTCCTGCGTCGTTCACCCCCTTGCCGTCGGATGGTGCAGGAGTGCGCTGAAATGGCGGAGGGAGGACAGGACCATGGGAAGGATCGTCGAAGATCCGGCTCTGCGCAACAGGGTGCATGTCTATATCGACAGGGCTGACGCGGGGAGAAGGCTGGCAGCGATGGTGCGGGAGATCCCCGAGATGCGGGATCCGATCGTCTGCGCAATACCCTCGGGGGGTGTGCCGATCGGCATGGAGGTGGCACGGGCACTGCAGTGCCCGCTGAATGTGGCTGTCGTCCGCAAAGTACACGTCCCCTGGAACCCGGAGTCGGGTTTTGGTGCCGTTGCATGGGACGGCAGAGTTATAATCGATGAGGATCTTGCCAACCAGCTCCGACTGAGCGAACGGGATATCCGCAGGGAGGTGGAAGCGACGCGGGAGAACGTACGGGAGAGAGTCGAAGCATTCAGCGGAGGCAGAGCCGTCCTGAACGTGGAGGGGAAGGATACCGTCATCGCCGATGACGGTCTCGCCGCCGGCTATACCATGGTCGCAGCCATCGAGTCGATACGCCGTCTCTCGCCCGCACGCATCATCGCCGCTGTGCCAACAGGCCCGCCCGCCACCGTATCGGAGGTCGCGGATATGGTCGACGTTGTGGTGTGCCCCAATATCCGGGCCGGCCCCTTCTTTGCTGTCGCGGAAGCCTATGAACACTGGCACGATCTCACCGAACGCGAGGTGATGCAGTACCTCCGGCAGGCGAGGGAGATCGGTCTCGCAGGAGCGGGAGCCGCCTAGCCGGGCGAAGGGGGCCGGGTCGCGGCCGCACGGATGTATCTGGCTGGAGGGGGAGGGGGCGTAAAGGTCCCCCGAGTCTACTCCCCGGCGGTCTTTATGCAAGGGTAGAGCGAGAGATGTGGTATGGATGCGATCACCGTCCAGCTGGGGTTCAGCGTGTTTCCCGCCGAACATACCTGCGACGGGGGGAACCGTTCACCAGAGATTCGATTGAAAGGGTTGAATGCGACATCGATCGCAATCGTGGCGGTAAACCCCTATGAGAGAGGCTGCTCCTTCTGCCCCTGGGCAATCTGGAATATCCCCGAAACCTCCCTGATACCGTCTGGTCTGCCTTCCGACCCTCTCGTCGAATCTCCCGTGCACGCCATGCAGGGGATGAACGACTATGGCACCATCGGGTATACGGGACCCTGCCCGCCACCCGGAGAGACGCATAGGTATTACTTCAAAGTGTACGGGCTGGACAGGATGATAGATCTGGCACCGGGTTCGGATAAACACGCTCTCCTGCATGCGTTGCGAGGACGTGTCCTGCAGTTCGGGAGCACGTTCGCGATGTACACCCGCTGAACATACTGCCGGACATCTACCGTCCCGAAATGCTCCAGTAGAATCTCCACCGCTCCTTCCTCTAGGAACTGGAGATTGCAGAACATCTCATCGTCCGGATCCGGCGAATAGTTTGATCCTTCCCCTCGATAGGATCGACATCCGCTGGTATCCGAACAATGTCGCCCTGACGATCGTCGGCATCCTTTGAACGTCTGTTGGATGAACGCTATCAACGGACAATACCGCTCTCCTCCAGCAATGCGGGATCCACACCGTCATCGTGTTCGCAGGAGCCGCCGCCTGATAGCGCTCATGATCGGCAGATCGGCAGATCGGCGATACTGACCATCCACAGACTGCTGCAGACGATGATGCCCCATGTATCTTTCCGATTCCCTTCATCAGCCGATACCTGGAAAGATATCGTAACCCCGATCTTCCTGCAGCACTCTGCTGATGCCGGCATATTCTGATACAAACCTGGGAATCGGGGCCGGGATCTCTGCTTGCCCGTTCCATACCGTCTGGAACTGTTCAGCCGGATGGCGCCATGCAGACACGCGACCGTCGGGTGCAGAACCGGCGCGTCCAGCGGAATCGAGGGTATGCAGACCCAGACCTGTGCGGTCCCGCACCACCTCGATGCCTGGTTAAGGCACGGGACCAACCTGAGCCCGGCTTGACTGCAGCAAGAATATATAGTAGTATGTATTTATGTATGTATTTGAAGGTCGTTCCATGACATCGGTTGCAGCCTCCTGTCCCCTGCGAGGGTCCTATCTCTCTGCCGACGATATTTACACACTCCTGCAGCTCACAGATATGGCTGTTGCGGCACTGGAGCGGAAGGATTTCGTCCAGGTGGATGCCGCCCTGAACCGGATCTGCAGCCTTCGAAGGCGGTATGGAGACATGCGCCGCCTGGTCGACTCGTTATCCCGGCGCCGATCTTTAAGCCCGGTCGTGGCTCCAGGCCACTAGGCGCCGTCCGAATCTGCTCCGATATATTCGTCTCTCCAGGACAGATTTCGGCGTTCACGGCGGAGAGGGGTATGCAGGGCGGTCTCATCCATCGCATCGCACGTACATATGCTCTGTTTCAGGGTACCGGCGAGATCCGTCCCCCGTATCATTCATACGTATACCCACGCACGGTCCTCTCGCACGCGGTGAACCCCCCGCATTCGATAAGGATTCTGTCCCTCCAGGGAATTCGACCGTCACCCGAAAGGAGGAGTACCGCTGATGCTCAACACCGAACGTATGTCCCTAGGCAGACGCTCCTTCGGTTTCCCTACTGAACCCGTTGCACTATCGCAGCGGGGTCTTGAAGCGTGAGGAGGGGATGTCAGTTGCCGCTATTCTCATCCTTGCAGTCCGACAATGTGCGGAGTGTTTCACAATCCTGCAGAGATCTCCATGAGTTCGGTTCAGTATCTACGAATCTATGTGCCGTCCGCCGAGACCGGGACGATTGTATTTGAGGAGTGAGCAGGATGGGAGAGGGCAATCCCCTCTCCCATACCACGCCACGGGCTTATCGCAGGCAGGAGAGCCCATCCGCCTGCCTAATTCGATCCACGGTTGGACACACGGAGGAATCATGCAATTCTCTACTCTTCTGCCTCTCCTGCCCGCGCGAATGGTGCGATCTGCTCCGAACGGAGCTCACCACGCTCCCTCCGCCAGTTTAACCGTTTCTTGGAGATAATCCCCGGCCAGGAACGCGAAGCAGCTTTGATTGGTCGACACCGCTCCCAAGAACATTTTTCAATGCACAGGATGTTATCGGTGCGAAAATGCATATCGCGCTCTCGGTGTTTGCCATTGGCTTTGCTCCCGGTGCCTTCTGGCTTTGGTACTTCTACTCCCGAGACAGAATCGAACCGGAACCGCGGGCGATGGTGGCGAGGATCTTCTTCTACGGGGTCCTGATCACCGTCCCCGTCGCCATCATCGAGGGGATTCTCGCAGGAGTTACGGGAGTTCTCCTCACCTCGGCGACCGGGGTATTCGTGCTCGCCGTCGTGATAGCTCCCGTCGTCGAAGAGTATGCCAAGTTCTTCGTCGTCCGTAACTCCGTATACGAGAACAGGGAGTTCAGCGAGCCCATGGATGGCATTTTGTATGGCGCCGCTGCAGCGCTCGGGTTTGCCGCCATCGAGAACGCCGGGTATATCCTCTACGCATACCTCTCCTCACCGATCGAGGCGGTGACCACATTCACGTTTCGTGCCCTCATATCCGTGCCAGCACACCCGCTCATCTCCAGCATATGGGGTTTTTCCCTCGGACAGGCGAAATTCGGGCTGAGTCCGAACCCGGAGGGTGCGATTTTGCGCGGTCTCCTTCTGGCAATCTTCTTCCACGGCGTCTTCAATCTCCTGGCCAGCATCCAGTTCTTCATCGGCCTTGTTGCACTGGTGTTCTTTCTGGTACCACTCCTGTGGTTCCTGGTGAACCGCAACATCCGCACCGCATTGAGAGAGAGCCCGTAGGAGTCTGTCAACATCCCCATGGTGGTTGATGGCTCCCTGGAATTCTCGGGGGAGGGGCGAGACCCCCTCCCGCTGTTCGAGCGATAGCAATGTCTCTCCATCGTCGGCATTCACCATCCAGACAGATCTATCGCACTGGTCCCCTCTCCTCGGTGAGGAGGGGGGCGGCATGGAACGGGTCGCGGGGAGGAGAGCATTGGATCCGACCATTGATGGATTATCCGCGAGATAGGTGGAAAGAATGCGACGGATAGCTTCTCTACAGAGTAGGCGGTAGTGGCGTTCATTCGTTCCCGGAACACCGCGGGCATCCCCGTCCTCCCAGCAGGATCTTTACGGAGGTCCGATACTATGCACGGGCAGAGATCGTAGCGATATTTAACCCTGCGAGTCCGAGTGTATCAACGGAGTATGAGCGAGAGAACCAGTAGATGGGGGAAACTGCTGCGCCGCGAACACCTATCGGAAAACCCCGACCCTCGGGACAGCACGCCGGATCTCCACGGGCGACAGAATGTCCAGGCTCCCGGACTACCACGGGAACCGGTCCGGATCGTCTGGATCGAGCCTGTCCATCGGGATACCGTATATCGCGAGAGGGAGACCATGTCCGCGGGGCAGGCCAGAGGATCCGCCAGCCGTCTACATGAGGACCCCGCTGATGAGTTACCGCACGCGAGCGCCTTCATACACAAGGGGGGTGCCGATTCTGCAGACGATACCGTTGCCACGGCGAGAGAGAAGGTGATGGAGGCAGCAGATCTGCTGCTCATCGCCGATGTCAATCTCTGGGAGGGCGTGCGCCAGAATATCCTTCCCGCCGACGCCAGCGTAGATCTTCTCGAGGCCAGGATTCTGCTGCTGCGAGCGGGCATCGAGGGTTCGAACAGCAGTCAGGGGGGTGCACGTTCCCGTCTATCAGGGCTCTCTTCCTGTATTGCCATCGCGAAGGGAAAGCTGGGCGAGGTCGCAGAGCGGGTGGAAGCCGCAGAGATATCCGGGGACGAGGTCGCCTTCACACGGGAGGAGGTGCGAGACCCGATCGTCGAGGTGATCGGACGGCTTGCCGCTCTGGAAATCCTGCTCCGGCAGGCGACAGATTCGGGTGCGTCGACGGATTGCAGGATGGATGTCCCTGTCCGATTCGACGAGCTGCCTGCATTGTCGTCGATGGAGAGCGGCGCCCGAACCCGGCCTCGGCGGGGCGAATACCATCCTTCGAGATCCTCGTATATGCGAGAAAAGATCGAGATTCGCTGCGGCGATGAGGCCGTAGGCGTCTACTCCCGTCCCGCCGACCAGAATAGAACGCAAATTCCGCGTTCCCCGTCGGGCGGAGAGGCGATATCCTCGGGGAGGAGAATCCCCGCGACGAAGGATGAGCGGCGTGCTCCCGCGCCGCAGCCCTCCGAGATCCCTGCAGTCATCCCCCGGCAGCGACCTATGCCGCAGGATCGCCCCCGCGGTTTGCCGGCCTTCAAAGCATCGGCACTGGGTCTCTACAGCCGGCCACGGGAGGCGTCTCAGAAGGCAGAGGAGAATGTGGAGATTCGGCGCAGCGACGTGGATGCATACCTTCTCATCGAGGACCTCAACGCACGAGGGGTGGCGCATCAGCGAGCCGGGATGTACGACGAGGCGCTCTCCTGCTTCGAACGCATCCTGGAGATCGAACCGGATCATCCGGTCGCCTTGAGTAACCGGGGGATCGTCCTCCGGCAGCTGGGAAGACTGAAGGAGGCCGAAGCGTGTTTTGACCGGGTGCTGTCCCGTTCCCCTTCCAGCGCCGCTGTCTGGATGCAGAAGAGCCAGGTCCAGTTCCAGCGCGAGCGGTATCCGGAAGCCCTGCAGTCCCTCGATCGGGTTCTGGCGCTCGAACCGGACCGCGGGGTCGCCTGGCGGTATCGGGCGGAGGTTCTCCAGAAGCTCGGACGAACATCAGAGGCCGCCGATAGCCTGGAGCGGGCGAAGCTCCTGGATCCAGGGGGTTGACCGATACACCGTCTCCGAATCACCCATATACTTGATGGCGTACATGTACTGGTGCGGAGCTGCCATGGACTTCCTTCCATTCATCGACATAAGCCAGAATATGCAGGCGATCATCGGTCACTATGGCAGCTGGACGTACCTCATCTTCTTCTTCCTCATCTTCCTGGAAGCAGGAATCGTGTTCACGCCATTCCTCCCGGGTAACACCCTCCTGTTCATCGCCGGGGCTCTCGCCGCCAGCGGGAGCCTCGATCTCGGCTGGTTGGTCGTCGTGTTCGTCTCGGCAGCGGTTGCCTGCGACACGGTCAACTACGGGCTGGGCAGGTACCTGGGTCTGCGCATCTTCGAGTCCCGCTATCTCCGTGCGGTGCGGGGGGACTATCTGGAACAGACCCGCAGCTTCTATGCCACCTACGGAGGAACGGCCATCGTCCTGGCGAGACCGTTCCCGTATATCCGAACGTTCACGCCGTTCCTCGCCGGAACGGTTTCGATGCCCTATCGACGATTCCTGCGGTGTAACATCGTCGCAGGTGCCGCGTGGGCGCTGCTGTTCCTGCTGGGAGGCTACTTCTTCGGCAACCTGGGTATCGTCAGGCAGGGAATCGGATTGATGGTCTATGCATTCCTCATCCTGACGCTCATCACCGCCGCGGTGATCGCCGTAAAATTGACCCGCATCGTTCGAACATCTGCCTGAAAAAGAATGGGCGAAGGATATCCGCAACGCCCATCGCCAGGTCGCCCAATCCTTCCCGATTGCCGGAAGGCGCGCGCTTGAACGCTGTATACAGCGGGACGATTTCTATCTCGCCATCCCCGACGCTGCAGTGGTCTCCGGATATCCGCAACCGCCAGGATATAAGGAGAGTGCTCCGCTCGAACAGACCGGGGGAGCATGCAACAGTTGCACGTTACGGTGGCCCTTCGTCAGGAGATCGCAGATATCCCTCGGGGATATAGAACTGCCGATATGCAATCGGGCTCGAATTATTCTTGATTCTGCTGGTGGCAGGAAATGTTTGCTTTCTCCTGCCATGATGCACACGCAAGGGGAGCGATCTTCCTTCAAACGCCTACAGAGCCCCATCTATGTTTTTAGTCCTTTAAAAAACCCTCATTTTCCGAACCAGAGCAATCAATGGATTCATAGAATTCCCGTTACCATCATAACGCTCCTCAAAAAATTCTCTTGGCACGACATGCGAGATGCCGAGTCTGCTGGAGCGCCCCGCGGTGACAATGGGCGGAGAATGGCAGTAGCGGCCTCTGCACAGAGATGAGATGGGAATGAAGCTGACGGATGTCAAGGATACCCTCACCGAACCGGAGATCCAGCGAGGGCTGAATGCGGTGATCAAGGATGGTCTGACCACGCAGGCCATGACCACGCTCACCGGCGGGATCTTTCTGGTAGCATTTGCTCTCCAGCTGGGTGCATCGAACCTGGTGATAGGGCTCCTGTCGGCGCTGCCTCCGCTCGCTCAGTTAATCCAGATTCCCGGGGTGTACCTGGTCGAAAAATACCGCGTGCGGAGGGCGATCTCCGTCTACGCATCCGCCCTGAACCGATCGCTCTGGCTGCTCGTCGCGGCGATCCCTCTCCTGTTCAGCGGTAGCACAGGCCTGTTCGTGCTCGTCGGTGCAGTCTTCCTCAATGCAGCCCTCGGCTCCATCGGCGGGTGCAGCTGGAACTCCTGGATGCGGGACCTGATCCCGCAGGACCGGCTGGGAACGTTCTTCTCCAAACGGATGGTCCAGGCGACCTGCCTCGGGATCGTCGTCAGCTGGACGGCCGGCATGTTCATCGATCACGGGGGTTTCCTCTTCCCGGAGAATGCAGTATGCCGCTACTCGATCCTGTTCGTCATCGGGTTTGCTGCCGGTATGATTGGGCTGTACTACCTCTCCATCATCCCGGAACCGCGTATGGAGTCCTACGCGAAAGATCCATCGTTCTATCGTCTGCTGATGCAGCCGTTCTCGGATTCGAACTTCCGCCAGCTGATCCGGTTCATGGGCTCCTGGAACTTTGCCGTCAACCTGGCATCGCCATTTCTCACGGTCTACATGATCCAGATCCTGCACCTCCCGATGTCGACGATCGTGGCGCTCTCCATTCTCAGTCAGCTGGCGAACGTTGCATTCCTGCAGCTCTGGGGACGGTTCTCCGACCGGTTCAGTAACAAATCCGTGCTGAGGGTATGCGGTCCCCTGTTCCTGATCTGCATCTTTGCATGGACGTTCACGACGATGCCCGATGCCCACATCCTGACGATGCCCCTCCTCGTCGCCATCCACGCGCTCATGGGAGTCTCGACGGCCGGGGTGACCCTCGCGTCCGGCAACATCGGTCTGAAGCTGGCTCCAAGAGGGCAGGCGACCGCGTACCTGGCCGGCAACAGCCTGGTAAACTCGGTCGCCGCCGGCATCGCGCCGATAATCGGGGGAGTCCTCGCAGACTTCTTCTCGTTGAGGGAGCTCTCCTGGACCCTCCACTGGACGAGCCCGTACAGCGATCTGGCCATCCAGACCCTGAATCTGCAGCACTGGGACTTCCTGTTCGCGTTCGCGGTCATCCTCGGCATCTACTCCATGCACAGACTGGCGATGGTGCAGGAGGTCGGGGAGGTTCAGGAGAAGGTGGTCGTCGAGGAGCTCTTCTCCGAGGTGAAGCGGGAGATGCGGAACTTCTCCACCGCCGGGGGGCTCCGTTACATGATCCAGTTCCCCTTCTCGGCAGTCAACAACCTCCGCGAGAAGGTCCGGCAGGCGCAGCAGGACGGACTGCCCAGTGATGCGCTGAACAGCGGCGTGGATACCATCCTGCGGTGCCTGCAGTTTCGTTGATCGGCAAGTAATTTTTTATTCCGCCGAACCATACAGGCTGGCGGAATTGATACAGGCTGATGGCCCGTGCGCACATAAGAGCGCGTTATTTCTTGACATCCACGGGGGTAACGGTGAACCAAACGGACATTATCCCGGATCCTAATAATCTGACAGTTGAGGTCCTCATTGCGCTTCTGATCATCCTCGGCTCCTTTCTCCTCATCCGCGTGCAATTCTTCTTCATCAAACGCTATCTCTCGCGGTTCACGGTATGGACGGAGACCTCGCTCGACGACGAACTGCTCGCCGTTCTGCAGAGGTTCATGCCCGTCGTGGTGATCCTGGCAGGCTTTTACTTCGGCCTGATAACGCTATCGCTCTTCCGGCCGTATACGGCAATCTTGAACGACCTCTTCGCCGTCCTCATCGTTCTCATATCCGCGTACCTGTCCGTACGGATCCTCCATGTTGTTCTGCACTGGTACTTCGAGGAGTTCAGGGCCAGGACAACGGCCGAACTGGACGAATACTTCATCCCCATCTTTCGGGTTGCCATCACGCTCTTCATCTACCTGATCGCCCTCATCCTCGTCCTGGGCATCCTGAACCAGGAGATATCGCCGTTCCTGGCAACCCTGGGTATCGGGGGCATTGCAGTCGCCCTGGCCCTGCAGGAGCCCCTCAGCAACTTTTTCGCTGGTTTCTACCTCAATATCGACAGGCCGGTGAAGGTCGGCGAGCTTATCCGTCTGGAGAGTGGTGACGAAGGCTACATCGAGGAGATTGGATGGAGAAGCACCCGAATCCGCTCCCCGTCCAACACCATCATCGTCGTTCCCAACTCCAAGCTCGGGCAGTCGATCGTGACCAACTACGATCGTCCGACCCCCCTCATGGGGTTTGGTATACCGCTGGGAGTCAGCTACGATAGCGACCTTGAGAGGGTGGAACGGATAACCGTCGAGGTGGCGTCTCAGGTCATCTCCCGCGTGCCCGGGGCAGTGCGGAATTTTCAGCCGCTCGTCCGCTACAGCGAGTTCGGGGCAACGAGCATTCGGTTTTCGGTGATCATGCAGTCCGAGACCGCCACGGGCCGCTTTTTACTCATCCACGAGTTCATCAAGGCGCTGAAGAAGCGCTACGATGAGGAGGGGATTCGGATCGCATACCTGCCTTCATGGACGGAATATATGGCTTCCGGAAGAAAGTCCTGATGCTGCTTTATACATTCCCGGGCGCGGATGGAGAGGGAGGGCGTTCCCGGTAGAGAATGGAGATCCCTGCACGGCGGTTGTATGGATGGCAATCCCGATGCTTCGGCCGTAATGCTGACTTTTCCGGTTACAGGGCAGAACCCCCGCTTCGCAGTCAGAAGAGCAGGACGATGCGTGCGTGGGACCTGTCAGGGCTCCGTGCGGAGCGGATTAAATGACTATGGTCGGATCTCCCGCTCCATTGCAGGCAGGACGTCCGCGCGAAGCGCTGTACCGCAAATACATGCGGCATGACATTCTGGCTGCGGGCCTGCAACGTTCATCCATTCCCAGGATCGATGGTCCCCGCAGATCTCCGGCTTCGTCTCCTGGATTCCGCAGAGCAGCAGACCGGAAGCCGATTTGAGGAAAGGACAGCGTTCCAGCCGGACGCCCGTCTGCGGATCTGTCCAGAAGTCCACGAACGGCACCGCCTCCAGCTCGTCCCTGCTCAGGCTGTTGCAGACGATCGCCAGGCCTTCCCGCCGGGGAATGCTGAGATGCCGCAGTATGTCGGCTCGTCCTTCATCGAACCAGCGAAGTAGATCGGACCGTTTTGCAAATCGCAGCCCACGATACTGCAGGCAACACCACCCGCAGCAGAGGCAGTCGAGATCATCGTCGTGCATGACTCCGCCCTGTATTCGGCATCTCCTGCCCGGGACGGACCTGCAGATCGTACTGATTCGCACGAACGTACAGCGCCAGTGAGAAGCGAGGTATTGTCAGGTCCTGCGGGGCATCGATCCGCTCCGGCATCCGGGAGCCGGGTCCGCCCCAGGTCTCTGCAGCGGAATCAATAGATTTGAGCCACGGTCCTTCCGGAAGCTCCCCCCGAAACGCGACATCCCGCATATTGTAGTTGAAGATGCAGTATACGCTGCTCCCGTCATGCCACCTGTGGAAAAACACGAGCCGCTCCTCCTCGAGCCCCCGCACATCCATACCCTCCCTCGCCGAATGCGAGAGTGCGGGAACCGTCCTTCGAAGACGGAGGAGCGTTGCATAGAAGTTCAACAGCACTGCATGCTTCCCTTCATTTCTCCTCTCCCAGACCAACCTGGACCTCTCAAACGTCTCCACGGCCTGAGGATTGGGTGGCTCACCGGACCACTGGAGGAGCTCCTCGAAGTCCATACGGCGACCGCGGATGCAGGCATCGATCAGTTCCGGGTCGGAGTAGCTGACGAAGAAGAGGAACGGCGACCGCTCGCCATACTCCTCCCCCATGAAGAGCAGGGGAATGTATGGGGATAGGAGGACGGTTCCGGCGGCAAGTTTCTGGGCCTCGAAGGGGACCAGTTCGCCGATCCGCTCTCCGAGCATCCGGTTGCCGATGATATCGTGGTTCTGGATGAATGCAATCAATCTGGACGGCTGAATGTCTGCTGTCGAGTTCCCGTAACGACGTTTAAGGCTGGGGCAGTATTGTCCCGAGTATACGAATCCCTCGTTCAGCGCCTTCACCAGATCGGCCGTGGCGCCGAAGTCCAGGCCATACCCGAGCGTTCCACCTCCCAGAATGGCAAAGATAGCATGGTGGAAATCGTCGCACCAGGTGGCATCCATGCCATACCCCCCGCTCTCGGGGCTGCGGATATACCGTGAATCGTTCCAGCTCCCCTCTGCGACCAGCTGGATCTCTCTCCCCATCTCTGTCGAGAATGCTGTCACCCTCTCGACGACCTCTTCTAGAAAATGCTTGGCACTGAAGTCGAAGATAAAGTGGACGGCATCGATCCGCAGTCCGTCGATATGGTACTCGCGAAGCCAGAAGAGAGCATTCTCGAGGAAGTAGTTTCTCACCTCGTCGGAATAGGCCTGATCGAAGTTCACGACCTTCCCCCACGGGCATCCGTATACGCCGGTCCAGTAGGGGCCGAACTCATGGAAATGCGTTCCCTCTGGAGAAAAGTGATTGTATATGACATCCATATGCACCGCGATGCCATGCTGATGACAGGCATTGACCAGTCGCTTCAACCCTCTGGGACCGCCATAGGTGTTCTGGACCGCAAAAGGGTACACGACGTCGTATCCCCAATTCCGCCCGCCGGGGAACTGACCGACAGGCATGAGGACGATCGAATTCACTCCCACATCGCGGAGATCCTCGAGGCGGGGGAGGAGACTATCAAAGGTGCCCTCAGGGGTGAACGTTCCCACGTGCAGCTCGTACATCACCAGCTCCTCCTGCAGTATGCCGCTCCAGTCGTCATCCGTCCAGAGGAAATCCGCATGGTTCACCACCTCCGACGGTCCGAATATACCCTCCGGCTGATACTGGGAAGCCGGATCCGGCCTCTCCAGCGTATCTCCCAGCTGATACATGTAGCGCGTCCCGGGGGGGATACCATCGAGCGTTGCAGTCCAGTAGCCCCAGGAGTCCTTGACCAGAGGAACGGTGCAGTTCAGAGGCGAGATGATATGCAACGACATCTCCTCAAGAAAGGGCGCCCAGACGGTGAACTCGCATCTATCACCTCCAAGATACCGGGCTCCAAGCCGCACCTCTATCCTCCTGCCAGATATCCG